>JAHFRS010000103.1:0-2302 GCA_023266155.1 archaeon | reverse complement strand
TTGGCGACAAATTATATCCCGGCGGGAATGATTATCCGGCAGCGAAGATTGTTGATTGTATTGCGGTGAAGAATCCGGATGAGACACTGAAGAAGTTACGGCAACTTTGAACCTCTGCTACTATATTCCCGAAAAGAATATAAAGATTAACCTCTTTACTCTAAGAATGGACAAGAAAGGAACAATCCGGCCAAATGATCTCTTAGCCATCATTGTCATCGTCGTGGGTGGAGCGGGATTTCTGCTGTGGGGATTAGGCATCTCGTCGGTAGGAAACCCCACGTTAAGATGGCTGGGGAGTATTATCGTGGGGTTAGTTGGCCTGCTGATTGCAATCTTAGAACGGTGGTTAAAATGAGCGCCATACAAATAATCTTATTCCTGCTGGCTCTGGTGAATTTGGTGGCTATTACGGTACTCATTTATTTCCGAAAAAGCAACTGGGTGTTGGCCTTAGCGATACTGGAAATTATTATCGTCTATTTGAGCATTAGTACGGCGTAGATCTCGTATTCTCTCTATCGGCTCGTTGGCCCTTTACCTGCCAAAATCATCTTGTAGAGGGTAAGCTTTATATTAATCAAGAGATAAAATCAACTCATGGACCACGAAACTATCCAGAAACTATTGAAAGCCGGCAAAGTTGCAGCACAAGTCCGACGAGAAACGGCGATGATGCTCAGCAAACCGGGAACATCATTCTTGCAGGCGATGGATTCTGCGGAAGAAAAAATAATTAAATTAGGTGGCCAGATTGCCTGGGCGCAGATGGGGGTAAATGATGTGGCTGCACATTATTGCCCGGAAGAGACGGATGTTGGTGTAAGCAAAGAAGGCGATATGATTAAAGTTGATATTGGTGTGCATCTTGACGGCTGGATTGCTGACAATGCCATGACCGTCGTTGTGGGAAATTCTGAGTATAAAGATCTGGTGAAAGCGTCACAAAATGCACTCAAAGCAGCAATTAAGTTAGTGCGCCCTGGCGTGCAGTTATGGGAACTAGGCGAAGCGCAATATTCAGAAGCGGAAGCTTTGGGATTTACGACAGTTAAGAATTTATGTGGTCATACGATTGAGCGATATAAAGTGCATGCAGGTATTTCTATTCCGACGTACAATAATAAAGATAAGACGGAAATACAAGCCGGCTGGCAGGTTGCCTTAGAGCCATTCGTGACCAATGGACAGGGGATGATTAAAGAAAAACTCCCGGCAACAGTATTTATGGTAGAGCAAAACAAAGGGGTACGTTCTTCGTATGCTAAGAAAATTTTGGAACAGGTCAAGCCGCAAAATGGACTGCCGTTTACAACACGCTGGCTTACGCGCACCTTAGGACGAGGCGGAACGGCGCTGGGAATGCGGGAATTATTGCAATCTGAAATTGTGCAGCCTTATCCGCCGCTGGCAGAAGTTGCTCAAGGGATGGTCGCACAGTTTGAACATGCGATGATCGTCAAAGATAAGCCCCAGGTGTATACAAGGCATGATGATGATGGGTGGTAGATGATCGGCAGTTAAATAAAAAATTTTCTACAAAAGGAGAATACATTCACCGGAAAGAACATATCTATTGCTCAGGTATTTGTGTTCTTTATTGTATAGTAAACTGCGAAAGATATCGCACATCAATTATCGCAGTTTACTATTAGATAACTGCGTGTAATGTGATCTAACTTACGCAGTTATCTATACCACCAGTTTCGCTGCGGCGCAACTCAAGGGGTTCAGCAGGTGCCATGTACTAAAGCAACATTAAAGTGATAGAAGAGCGTTGCTGTCAGAATTTTTTAACACCTCAAGTTTAGGCGAAAACAATTTACGTTTACAGTTCGTGGGGAGCCCTCTTTTTGTAGAAACATTTAAATAGTTTAACAGTTAAATTGTTTAACTTGGCGCATTGGAGGTATTAAAAATGGAAACTGATCTTGTAAAAATGAGTCCAAAAGGGCAGTTAGTCGTTCCTCAGGACATACGAATGGAAGAGGGATTTGAGACAGGTGATAGATTTGTGCCATTTCCTGTAAAAGGAGGCATATTATTTAAAAAAGTAGAAATGCCAGATGTTAAGGCTGAATTCCAGAAGTTATCTCAGGAAATTGAGAAGAAATTCAAAAAGCAGAAAGTCTCTCCAGAGGATGTTAATGGGGCAGTGAAATGGGCAAGACGAAGGTCTTCTTAAGATAAGTTTTATATATTAGGTTATATTTCTTCTTGTAAAGAGGTGATTCATATGCCCAGACAAGCAGGAATAAAGTTATCTTCCAGTCAGAGAAAAGTTCTCAAGAAATTTATGCAA
>JAHFRS010000017.1 GCA_023266155.1 archaeon | reverse complement strand
AGAAGACGCTTTCTTCTGTGTCGGCGACCGCGGCATCGGAAAGTAAAAAGAAGGCACTTTTTATTTAAATCTTCCTACTTTTCCTCAAACAAAGTTTTTACATTCACTGTTAGAAAAGAAGGACAATTCAGGAGTGATACATCCGCTGCATTTAAGAGAAACTTTTTTATATAGATTTCGGTGATGAAGATGATATCTTGGTAGCAATTAAATTAAACCTCATTTTGTCAACCTTTTCAAAACAAAATAATTAAAATTATATTAAAAAACCTATTCTTTCGACAATGCTGATGCTGCCATCCCACCTGGTCGGTGAATCTTGGCAAAATAAGGCACAGCAACGACATAATCTTCACCAAATCCGGCAATGTCACCTTCAACTGCCTCACAGGTCTTGCGCAGTTTAGAAATGGCTCGTTTAAGTTCCACAATATCTTTTTCTTTTAATGGCTTGATGTTGACTAGAGCAATCGTTGATCCCTCTCTAATCACATCCAGAACTTCTTTGATATCTTCAAATTCTTCCATCACGAATGGGCGCACGGTCACTTTCGCCTTATCTTCTTTTGGCGAAGATTGGCCAACTTCAACATAACTTTCTGCCGCATCACTATCGTCGCCAGCGGGATTGGTAAATTTTTCTTTCAAGCGTAATAAAAAGTCTTTCATGGTCACACCCTCATCATATTTTGCTGATAATACACAAACCCCTATATAAATGTTTTTATTGTGCTACATAAAGACCACAGGCTTTATGTAACTCTCCACGGATTTTCCGGTGAGGATGGCATCGGAGTACCGTACATGACAGTTGTTACCTTTAAGGGTTACTTTTAAGGTAAATTCGTCTCATCCCAGCTTAAAAATATTGGAGTAGGTCTTGGCTTTTCGTTTCCCGCGAGCGCATTCCGCCGAGGCCCGCGGCAGGCTGAATGTTCCGAGGATATTTAATTTTGCTTTTATCTTATACGTAATGAGCCGTTGTTCCCTGGCTTCCAGTTCCGGGATGGACCAGATGACTTTAGAGCCGTGAGCGGTATGTTTAATTTCTTGGGGGTGGACCGTCCCCACATCTAAACTCTTTTCGATATTGGCAATACCCGGGATAACATCAACGATTTTTACGTCTTTCACCGGCCGGCTGGAAAGGTTACGCACTTCCAATGTCACTTTCACTTCCGACAAAGTACCTTCCTCACTGCCTTTGGTCGTGGTCGCTTTCTTCAGAAGTTTCAGCGGCGATTTTGTCAGCACATAAAATAATCCCACTACCACACAAAAAATGAGGATATATAATGGCAGGCGATAGTTCGTGACAAATGTGATCGTGGTCGTTTCATCCGGCCCTAAGGGCACACGCCAAATAGCCATTCGCTGGCCTTCCTCCCGCACAATCTTCATCTCACCTTGCGCTAAAAGTGTCTCCAGAGCGGACAGCGGCAATTTTATGTCTTGGGTATTCTGCGTATTCCCTCCATTATGAATCGTTAACGTGGTAATCCTGCGAAAGGATGCCAGCTGTTCATCCACTGCCACGGAAAATTCAGGTGTCAAAGGCATAATTTCAATTATTTTCTCGATGACTTTAACCGTCTCGCCTTGATATTCCAGCACAAAAAATAAGGTATATTCTTTCGGCGGTTGGTAGCGATTCGGCGTGATGGTTAATTCCATGGTTTTACGCTGCAGCGGCGCTAAATCCGCAGGAACATCCTGTACAAATTCAGGCATCTCGCTGTGCACCCGTAATTGTAATCCTGACAAATCCAGGCGATTACGGTTTTCCAAATCTAATTTTACAGATAAGGGCTCTTGCGGATTGATTTGATGATTCAGATCGACCGTCGCCCGAATCGTCGGCAGATACGTTAATGGTTCTTCCGGATAAAGCACGATAGAAAGCTCTTCACTATGCCGTTCAAAGGGAATTTCTGTTGGCGACAAGCTGCTGTCAAGGTATAATTTAACACTATAAGTAGAAGGCTTAAATGGCCCCAGCGGTTTCACTTTGACGGTAGTAGTTTTGCTCTCTCCGGCGGCTAAAGTGAATTTTTTATCCTGCGGATCAATGTTCCAAATGACATCAAGACCGTACAAAGTATAGGTGCGATCCTGACGATCGTTGTTGGTGATAACGACACTAAAAGCAGCTTCTTCCGTCGTGGTGATATGATTATCAACCGGTGTAATCACAATATCAGTCTGAGCTGCAACGGCAAGAACAGAAAGAATAATCAGTAGCGTCCACAACAGAAAAATCACTCTTTTGTTCATACACACTCCTCTTACTGTTTACGAGGGCCTTGTTTAATTTATCTTACCACTCATTTATCTTACCACTCTTTTCCGGTCCTCTTCGGCACATTCCGGCAAGGGAATACTACTATTTAAACCATTCGTTTTCTCCAGCGGTAGAAATGGCGGCATTTCCCGGAAAGAACTCCTACTTTTAAAGCCAAATAAGAAATTTTTCCGATGGAGAAACATTTATATAGTATCTTATTTTCATCAGTGTTAGAAAAAAAACGAGGATGAAAACGAGAATAGATGGTACAAAGTGACTTTCGTGGTGCAATAGAATTTTTAGGCAAACTGGGCGTCTATGATGTCGTTCTGCCGTTTCTGTTAGTCTTTACCATTGTCTTTGCCATTCTGGAAAAAACAAAAATATTAGGCATTGAAAAAATTGACGGGAAAGAGCTTACCAAGAAAAATCTGAACGCCATGGTGGCGTTTGTGATGGCCTTTTTAGTCATTGCTTCCACCAAACTTGTCAGCATCGTCAATGAAGTTATGGCTAATGTTGTGCTGCTGCTGATTTTGGCCATCTGCTTCTTATTATTAGTGGGTGTTTTCTTTAGCGACAAACAGTTTACGTTGGAAGATTACCCCGCGTGGGTCAAATTTTTTATGATTATGATGTTTCTTGGCATTGTCACAATTTTCCTGAATGCGTTAGGCTGGC
The DNA here is from genome assembly GCA_023266155.1 of archaeon. GTDB lineage: Archaea > Nanobdellota > Nanobdellia > Woesearchaeales > GW2011-AR9 > JAHFRS01. Next base: position 9,470 of record JAHFRS010000017.1, on the reverse strand, counting down.
TGCAGGTAATCTATACTTTTTTGTCGCAGTGGAACGCCGAATATGTCGTGACGGTCGTCTTTTTTGGGATTATCCTCATGTTCATCTGGTACATTGTTCGTGATCCCCATGCAGCGGCGACGGCAGAGAAAAAGAGTAAAACATAATAAAAAGAGCAAAGCATAATAAGGATAATAAAGGAAAAAGACAATAGAAAAGATAATAGGAAGAGAAAAAGATAATAATGGCAAAAATGATTTCAATGATATCAACACTAAACTGGAGGTTTTCCCCATGGTAAATTATACGTTCAACCAACTGGCAATCTATTTTCAGAATTATGGCGTGATGGATTTTTTGTTACCATTTGTTCTGGTCTTCACCATTGTCTTTGCCGTAATGCAAAAGACTAAAATCCTTGGCGACAAGAAAAACTTTAATGTCATCATTGCCTTGGTGTTAGCCCTGATTTTCGTCGTGCCCCATATCACCGGAACCTATCCCTTAGGCTATGACCCGGTGCAGGTGATGAATGAATCTTTACCTAGTATTTCGCTGGTAGCGGTAGCTTCCATCATGCTGTTGTTGTTGATGGGAATATTTGGCGCTAACTTTGCGGCGGGCGCGATTCCTTTTATTGCGCTGCTGGCTATTTTATTTGTCGCCTACATTTTCGGTTCCGCCCTGAACCTATGGCGTGGACCACAGGATGTGTTTTACTGGTGGACATCACAAACCACAGAATTATTGATCATCATCCTTGTTTTTGGCCTGATTGTGTATTTCATCACCAAAGAGCCCAATACCACTGCCGGTAAAGGCATGCTGGAAGGCTTAGGCAAGCTGTTTGAACGCAAATAAAAATCCCACCACCGCAAGCGGTGGGGTACATGAAATAAAACAAAGATTTTATTTCAGTACTGGAATTTGATAGTTTTCAAATTTCATGTATTTTTAATGTTTAATACCCTGCTGGTTGTTTCGAGAAAAAAATAAACCCAATTGCCCCAAGAAGCGGGGTATTAAACAAATAAAAAAAGAAAGGCAACTAAAATTAATATAACTAATACAACTAATTTAATTACTCTGGGAGATTATCCCTGGGGAAAAAATCCAATGGCCACTTTCCTTGACCTGACGCTGATTGACTTTTTTGACCGCATTTTTGTGGTGTTACTGATCTGGACAATCATCTTTGCCATTCTGCAGAAAACGAAAGCGGTCAGTGATGGACTGGGCATTAACGCCATCATTGCCGTGGCGATCGCCTTTCTGGCTCTTATTTCTGATACGATCATCCAGCTGATCAGTTTCATGGTGCCTTGGTTTGCTTTGTTGATTATCTTTCTGGTTTTACTGATTCTGTTATTCCAGATTTTTGGTGTCACTGACGTTTCGGCTGCGGTGAACGACAAGACCGTTCAATGGACATTGATTGGTGTCGGTATCGTGATTGTCATTGCTGCTTTTGGCACTGTTTTTGGGCAACAGCTGGCAGCGGCGGCAGGAAGTTCTTCCACGGATAGTGGCACGGCAACCGCCGCGGGCGGAACCGGAACGACCAATTTCCAGCAGAATATTTATAGCACTTTATTTAATCCTAAAGTGTTAGGGATGTTAGTATTATTTGGCGTGGCCATCTTTGCCGTGATTCTACTCAGCGGGTAAATGATCTATTGACTCTAAATGATCTCTCATGACCATGGAGAAAAAACTATATAAATATCTTGTGCTGACCATTGGTATCACCCTCACTTTCTTTATCGTCAGCACCATGTTCCTGACCCTGCACCAGCGTTACTTTAAAGAACATCAAGCCGAACTGGCATCAGGGAAAACCATCATCCTGCCTGACAACAGTGAAGTCACCAATTATACCTTTGCGGCCACCCCTTATGCTCTTCCCGCCAGAATATTTTTCTTTGCTTACCTGATTATTCCCGCTATCGTTGTCATGAGCTTGAGTGCCCGATATTTTCTGTCCAAGAAGAAGTATGGAGCCAGCTTGTTCATTCCCCTGGTGTTTGTGATTCTTACTTTTTTGCTGCTTCTGTTTTACAATGTCTATCATAACCTCGGCTGGGATGAACAAAATCTGGGGCTGATGTTAACGATAGCCTATACGGGAACAGTATTTTTACTGACGGTCATCATCAATGGTGTTCTGGCCAAAACTAAAAAGAAATAATCTTATCCCTTCTTCACTTTCCCCGTGATTTCCCGTAATTCCTTGACATTATCCACAAAGACAGGGATGACATCTTTAAACACTTTCCCCACGGCTTTCAGTTCGACGCCGACATCTCGCATGCGGGAATCATAATCTTCCAATTTACCCAGCACCCCCTGATGCAATAAGGTGAAATCCTCTTTCAATTTATCCACGTCATTCTGTAATTTATGCTGGGCCTGTTCCATGGTTTCTTTCCATTCCACGATTTTCTTGACTTCGGCGATCAGTTCATCCCATTTTTCATCAATCAGGCCTTCGGCAACTTCTTCCAGCCGCTCATAGATGTTGCCATCAGCGTTCTGCCCATAGGAAGGAGTAGAGGGAGCATAACTTTGAGGCGCCATTCCTACTCCCGTATCAGCCTGTGAAATCGCTTGCTCCACCTGCTGTTCAGGATAGCCGCGACTCTGCAATTCCTGTCGCACTAACGTATCAGGAAGACCTTGACTTCGTAACTCCATCACTTCAGAAACCAGACCAGTTGTCATCAGTATCACCTTTTTTTTTGTATTTACAGATAAGTATTTGTTTAGCATCTTCGAAATGCTCGACGTGGAAGTCAAAGGTCCTGCGTCCCCGTAGGGGGCGACCCCCCGCGACGGACTCGTTCTTGTTTTCAAAGCATTTCGACCTTAGGATGCTAAACAAATACCGGATAATTATAATTTATGTAATTTATGCAGATAGGAGCGATAAAGGAGGTAGCCTATTTATTCTTTGTGTTTTTAGCCGTTGATAGACGCCCCAAGGCAGAGGCCGCAGCCGCGGAAAGGGAACGTGAAGTTGATGAAGACGACGCTTCTGCAGCTGCTGATGACACGTTCCGGGAATTCAATTTTGCGTCCAACACCCGGTCTAAATCCTGTTGCGTCACGAAATTGAGGGGATTCCAGAATTCCAGATATTTCTTGATAGTCTGCACTTCTTCAAGGCCTGCGGTCTTCTTAAGTTCCTGGATGATCAAATCCATTTTCTGCCCGATTTGTTGCTGCTGATGGCGAAATTCCAGCAGATCGTCACTCATGATTTTACTGTCTTTCCGCAGCTGATTCTGTTTTCTCACCACATCGTTCTTGAGCACCTCAACTTCTCGCAATAGGTTATTCACTTTACCTTCTAGCGCTTTGATCCAGACGTAGAGCTTGGCGTTGTCAAAAGTGCCCTGATCAGGATTAACGGGAGGTTTCACGGCCATAATAAAGATTAAATAGGGTTATTCTAATAAAGGTTTGTGAGTATTGTAAAGTGATATTCCATAAAGTATAAGAAGTCTTAGGATAATATTGTGTGGTGAAACGACCCAAAATTTCTTTAAAATCACATTTGGAAGAGCTTCTTGCCCGTGACTCTGACTGGCGAAAGCAATTCGCTTTAGCCGAACAAATGGATTTAAATTATCGCTGTGAATTAAAACATGAAAAAGAAAGAGCGTTTATCGAACTGTATTTTGGGAAAAGCGGCCACATTCGCATCAGGGATGTAGATGTAACCGATGATCAAGCTGAAATAAAAGAACGATTATTACAAGCTGCTCATCTTGTTCACCAGGAATCAGGAAGAATATTCTATCCCGGTTCTGCCACTGAGTTATTTTATGGATATTATCAGAAGGGAGAACGAGAGGAACAACGGTTTGGCTTACTGATATTATAACGAGTAATTATTTCTTCTCCTCCAACGGTTTCATCGTCGGAAATAAGATCACGTCCCGGATAGAATGCTGCCCGGTTAAGAGCATCACCATCCGATCAACACCGATGCCAATGCCGCAATTTGGCGGCAAACCCATTTCTAAAGCGTTGAGGTAATCCTCATCCATGGGATGAGCTTCCTCGTCGCCGCCACGACCTTTCATCGCCTGTTCTTCAAGCAATTTACGCTGTAAAATAGGGTCAGTTAATTCCGAATAACAATTGCCCACTTCCCAGCCGTTGATAAATGGTTCAATCCGCTCAATCAATTCCGGATGAAGTCGATGCGGCTTGGCCAGAGGGCAGGACTCTTGAGGATGGTCAATGATATGTGTCGGCTGGATCAGTTTAGCCTCACACAGCTGTTCAAATAGCTGGACAATCATCTCACCACGATTATGGCCATGATAATCAATATGATGTTTATGGATCAATTCCAGCAAATCTTCATCAGTTAATTTATCTACCGGAATTTTTGCAAGTTCCTGTAAGGCCTGTTGCATGGTCAACCTTTTCCACGGCGCTTTTAACTCAATTTTGGTCTCACCATACTTGAGAGCGGTTGTTCCCAGCACTTTCTTTGCCACATATTCCCATAATTCCTCAGTCAATTTCATCGCATCATAATAATCGGCATACGCCCATTGGATTTCCATCATCGCAAATTCAGGATTATGAGTTCTGTCAGCATCTTCATTGCGAAAGCAGGAGCTTAAGTCATAGACTTTTTCAAAACCACCGACAATCAACCGCTTCAGGTCCAATTCATAGGCAATGCGTAAATACATTTTCATGTCCCACGCATTAATCTTCGTTAGAAATGGACGGGCATTAGCGCCGCCATACTGCGTCTGTAAAATAGGGGTACGTACCTCCAGAAAGCCGCGACAATCGAGAAATTCACGAATGGCCTGATAGATTTTTGCCCGTTTGACAAAAACATCTTTCGTTTCAGGATTCATGAAAAAATCCATCCAGCGCTGACGATAACGCAATTCCTCATCTTTAAGCCCATGAAACTTTTCCGGCATCGTCAATAACGATTTGCACAGCAGCTGAGCAGCTATAACTTCAATGGTGACTTCCCCCATTTTTGTCTTGAAGATTGTTCCTTGCACACCCAGAATATCGCCAGTATCGGTCTTTTTGCTGAGCAGATCATAGATTTCTTTTCCTAGCTTATCTTCTTGCAGATAGATTTGCACCCGTCCACTCTGATCTTGGATATGGAAGAAGCTGGCTTTTCCCATCACACGACGGAGCATGATTCTGCCTGCGACGCTGACGTTGTCTTTAGTGTGCTCAGCTGAGGCTAAGGAACCATACTTTTCATGTATCTCCCTAGCGTGATGGGTTACGGCGTAATTGTAAGGATAAGGGTCTATGCCTGCCTGCTTCAATTCCTGTAGTTTACGCAGCTTATCTTGATCCAATTCAATCTTTTTGGCCATTTAGCTGGTGAGGCAAGGGGAATTATATAAACTTTCTCACTAATTTTATAAAGGGAAAGAAAATACTTTATGTAAAGAGGGTATTTGTTTAGCAGCTTCGAAATCCTCGTTGTAATAATCGAAAGAGCTATCTCCCCGTAGGGGGCAACCCCCGATTACGCTCTCGATAGAATTATCGAATTGGATTTCGACTTCCTCAGAAACGTGACGCGTTTCTGGGATGCCAATGAAGTCGTTGCTTCATTGTGCATTATGCTGCTAAACAACTACCAAAGAGGTAATACCATGATTATCACCACCTGCGGCAATTCTCTGCCCATCGCACAACAGCTTGCCAAAGCTCTAAAAGTTCAATATTCGCCATTGACTATCTCTACTTTCCCCGATGGAGATCGCTATCTGAAATACAACCTTGATGTTGTCGGAAAAACAGTCATCATCGTTCAGTCTTTCCAACCTCATTCTAACGAATCACTCTTGAATATCATCTTCGCCGCAGAGACCGCCAAAGATTTGGGCGCAAAGAAAGTGATTCTTATTGCACCCTATTTAGCCTTCATGCGGCAGGATACACGTTTCCATCCGGGGGAAGCAATCTCAAGCAGGATTATGGCCAAACATCTGAATAATTGTATAGATAAAATAATTACTATTGATCCACACCTGCATCGTTACAAGTCGCTGAAAGATATTTTTATTATCCCGGCTATCAAACTCACTGCTAATTTTCTGATTGCAGACTATATCCAGAAACATTGCCACAATGAAATTATTATCGGCCCGGATGGAGAATCATATCAATGGGCAGATGAGATTGCCCAGCACATTAAAGTTCATGCTACCGTATTGATAAAACAACGTTTTACATCTAGACACGTGCAAGTGAAGATGGTCAAGCCTATCCCCGTCAAAGGAAAAAATGTTGTGATTGTTGATGATATCATTTCTACTGGGCATACCGTAGCAGAAGCGGCCAAGCAGGCAAAAAAAATGGGGGCAAAGAGTATTACTGCCATTACCGTTCATGGCTTGTTTGTGGAGAATGCCATGGACAAGCTCAAGAAAGCAGGTGTAACAAAAATTATTTCTACCAATTGCATTGAACATGCGACCAATAAGATTGATGTGACACCGTTGCTGGTGGCAGAATTGAGGAAGGAACGATGAGTACGGAAGATATAATTCTCAAGCGAAAAAAGAAAAAAAAGAAGCTGGAAGATCTGGAGATTGAAGAAGACGGCATGTACCCCGTGCATGAGAAATATACAAAAGAAGGTGTGGTGAAGACGGGGTAAGAAGCTTGTTTCAAAAGACATATAAAGATGCTATTGGGGGATATAAAGTTGGTTTTGAATTAGGACTAACTTATGGTTTACCAAGGGTTGTTGAATTAGGGGTTTCTGATTTTGTTGTTCCGGGAAATAGACCAGAGGATATAGGAATAATTAGAAAAACATTAGAGCAAAGAGGAGTTTCTCCAACATTTTATGCACCCGGATTCGTTGCACAAGGTGGCTCAATTTCCGATGCTACAAAAGTTGCAGGAAATAACTGGCATGCAATCGTTGGAAGAAGAATCTACAAAGCAGAAGATATAAAGAAAGCTGCTTTGGAACACACGAGCCAGTTGTAAAGGCGCCCCACCTATTTTTTTATTTCTTTAATAATAAGCGGACTTCGGCATTTCGTCTAACGTATGCGCTGTTAAATAGTCAGCCAGTTACGTAAGTTCTGGCAGATTTCAACCGAAAAGTTTTTGAGAACGCTGTTTTAAAGCCCAAAGGGCAATCCATCAATCCTATTAAATGAATGGAATTTAGAAATTACTATATAGTGGTAATTATTAGAAATGTTTATAAATAGTGATGATAACCTAACATGAGAATGAATACTGATGGACTTAGAGATTTGATTGCAAAATATGAATATGGGCAATTTAACATATTAGATAATGGAATGAGGATTAGTTTTAATTCAACAACACGTCAAGTTTTATTAGACCCTTTCTATCGATTTAACACTAATCCGACTCGTGGATCATGTGGAGAATTGATGAACACAGCTTATCGCGAAATTCGAAGAAGATACCCTAAATATTATGTTACAAGGGTAAAAGGCAATGACCCGCAATTCTTTACAGAACCAATAGACCATCATTGTTTTTTGCTTGTAAGTGAGCGCGATTTAATGAATGGTCAGGATTATGTAAGGCATCCAACAGGTATTGAAGCAATTGTTGCAAAAAATCCATTAGTTGTAGACCCAAGTTTTCAAGTTATTGCCCAATTTTCTAATTCTGGTTATAGGGTCCTAGAAGCTACTAACCAAGGGAAGAGAGAATCTTATTCAAATGCTCAAATAGTTGATCATGGGGTTGGAATTCCTTTAGGATTAGACTCTAATGGGCAGATAATATACTTACTACCAAATTTTGGTTCACCGTTAATAATTGATATAGCTATTCAAAGGTCTAGTGAAAGTCCATCACTGTATAGACTAGATTCACCAGATTTAGACCATATGTTTAAAACTAACCCCAAAATAATGAGATTCATTAAACTATTAAGGGCGAAGGAACTAGTTGAAACTTATCAGCAGTTTTCTGTTGTAAGAAACATAGTTGTAGGATAAGTAAATGGGGGTCACTCCATATGTTTCATTAAAAAAGATCTAACAACTTCTGGGTATTGAGAGGTGATAGATATGTCAAGGCCAAGAAGTAAAATAAAAGTTGTTTGTCAAAACGAGAGATTTCCCGGTACAATTGTCTATTAGCGATAAATAAAATCTTCTATTGCTAATAGAAACATTTATAAAGAACGACGTTTACCGTGACGAGATGCTTACGGAAGAAGTGGTAAAAGAAGTCATTGCATCACAAAGAGATTGGATTATTCAGGTAGAGAAAGGTGTAGAAAGAGATACGCTCAACAAGATTGAAGTACGAACCGGCTTTGCGGTAATCATCTCAGGGATAAGAAGGTGTGGCAAAAGTATACTACTCAGCCAGATTTTAAAAAAACAAAGCGTATTTTATTACTTAAATTTAGAAGACCCCCGACTGGTCGGCTGGGAATTAACCGATTTTAATAAAGCGGAAAAAATCTTTAAAGCCGTTTACGGCGCCGGAGGAATTTACTTTTTTGATGAAATACAAAATATTGGCCAATGGGAGATATTTGTCCGGTACCTGATAGATAGAAAAGAAAAAGTGGTCCTAACCGGATCAAATGCTTCTTTGTTAAGCCGAGAATTGGGTGTAAAACTCACCGGAAGGCATCGGGATGTTCTGCTGTTCCCTTTTTCCTTCCGAGAATTTTTAAAGTTCTTCAAGTTGGAAGCGTCTCAGAATTCTTTTGAAAAATTTTTGTTTGAGGGAGGATTTCCTGAATTCTTGCGGGAAAAAAATCCTGCGGTCTTAAATGAACTGTTAAATGATGTGATCATGCGCGATATTGTGAATCGGTTTGGGATTAGAAACTCGGCGCTTCTTAAAAAATTGGCAATTTATTTGGTCAGTAATGTGGGAAAAGAATTTTCTTTCAATTCTCTCAAGAAGATGTTCCCCATAAAATCGGTTCAAACTGCTATAGATTACATCTCCTATTTTGAAGATTCTTACTTGTTGTTTACAATCTCTAAATTTAGCTATTCTTACCAGGAACAACAAATCAATCCCAAAAAAGTGTATTCAATAGATAACGGATTTTCCAATGTAAACTCAGTGTCTTTTTCCAAAGATAAAGGCCGAATGCTGGAAAATAGCGTTTTCTTGCATTTAAGAAGAAAGTACTCCGAGATATTTTATTTTCGGGAAGAGCAGGAATGTGACTTCATTATTAAAGAAAAAAATAAAATCAGTCAAGTGATTCAGGTCTGTTTTAATTTAAGTGCTGAAAACCGAGACCGAGAGATTAAGGGGTTAGGGGCAGCAATGAAAAAGTTTAAGTTAGAGCAGGGATTGATTTTAACCTTTGGTCAGGAAGATCTCTTGGAAATAGAGGGGAAAAAAATAACTGTTCAACCGGTTTGGAAATATGTGCTGGAAAAGTAAAGTGATTTCAATGCCAAAGACGACAACAACAAAACAAGATAGACAGAGAGAGAAACAAGGAC
>JAHFRS010000016.1:10306-12466 GCA_023266155.1 archaeon | reverse complement strand
CTTGACTAAAGCTTTTTCCATCGTTTCTTTTACGTGCTCATCAAAAGTAACTGTAAACCTTTTTTCTGACATCTCCCCCAGCAAGGTTCTGCCCTTTTTAAACCATGCTGCTCTAATATAGGCATACATGTTCGCTAAAAAGATTATATGATAGCGATTTACTTCTAGTAGATATTTAGGGCATGGTTCTGTGGTGTTCTTAAAAAATGAAAACATTACTTGAAAAAATACATCAAGAATTACAATACTCCAGGCACGAGTTCCTTGTACTTAACGAGACTAAGCAGAATTCAGATTTCGATGAGCAATCAGTTGACATCGCAATTGCTCCTGTTCTGGGAATTTATAAATTAGAAGTAAATGGGTACCAGACAACAACTGGAAAGAATGTACAAAGTAGGGATTATTGCTGGGGCCATTGGCGATGTTATGCTTTAGATAAAGTCAATAGTAAATTGAAAGGCCTTTTCTCACCGGTAGCCGAAGGTACAAGTCAAGACGAGTATTATTTTGGAGAGTATAAAGAAGGAAAAGGCTTACGTTTTCGTTTTGAACCCGGAGATCTGCAACCTGCCAAGGCTGATCTGATAGAGAATATAGAAAGAATACAAGGATGGTTTGAAGGAAAACAGCAACCAGACACTTTATGGTTACCACAAGCTGTTGCCAGAGAGATAGTTGGAGTAGAAACCCAAAAGATTTCCGAAACCTATTGCCTTTTTCCAAGTTACGCTACTGAAACAAAAGCAAGAAAGATGATTCGCAACAACACCACCAGTCCATTGGAGAGAACAATTACGATCACTTGTTATCCTTGCCGAGAATTTTATGAAGAAAAAGAAAAATTATGGAAGAAAAAGCATCAGACGCTTAAAAGAAATACTACTCAAAAATCGGAAAGAGAAAGAATAGAAAAGTATGACCGACAATTAGAGGATTTAGGAGTCATTCTGGAAGATGAAGATAACCGAAAAATTAACATTTTGAGCTATAACACTCATTTCCAAGGGAAAGTAACTTACTATTAATTATTTTACCCAAACATCCTTTTCAAAAACCCTTTGCTTGCTTTCTCTTCATGCAACTCTTTAATCAGCTCTATCTGCTTCTTACTTAATTTCTTGGGAACTTCAATCTTCACTTTCACCAATTGATCTCCGTGACCATGGCTGCGCAAGGAAGGCATCCCTTTCCCCTGCATCCGGAAAATCGTCTCAGAATCAGTTCCGAGAGGAATTTTCAGCAGAGCTTTTCCATCAATCGTGGGCACTTCAATCTCATCTCCTAACGCCGCTTGGGTAAACGAAAGGGGAACCGTCAGATGTAAATCATCGCCTTCACGCTGAAAATAGGCATGGTCAGCAAGATGCACGTCCAGAAATAAGTCGCCGGCCGGACCATTGTTTTGACCAAGTTCTCCTTCTCCGGGAACACGCAATCTCATGCCTTCTTCGACCCCGGCAGGAATTTTTACTTCTATTTTTTTCTTTTTGCGGACAAGACCTTCCCCTTGACAGTCCGAACAAGAATTTTGAGGCAATTCTCCCCGGCCATGGCAATAGGGGCAGGGTCCGCTTTGCTGAAAGATGCCAAATGGTGTCCGGGTGGTTTTTTTCATCTGCCCGGAACCTTGGCAGTGATGGCAATTTTCCATGGTCGTCGCGCCTTTCCCCTGACAAGCAGGACAGCGTTCCAGTTTATTGAGCTGGAGAGTTTTCTCCACGCCTTGAGCCGCTTCTTCTAAGGTTATTTCCGTTTCATATAACAAGTCACTTCCTCGTCGGGCACGAACACTTCGTCCTCCCCCTCCGCCGCTAAACAGATGTTCAAAGATGTCATCAGTATCGCCAAAGCTGCCGGAACGAAATTGTGACATGATATCAGAAAAGTCAAACCCGCTAAAGCCCTCACTCCCTGCTCCACCGGCAAAGGCAGAAGAACCAAACTGTTCATACTGCTGCCGTTTTTTGTCGTCTGATAAAACCGCGGCAGCTTCATTAATTTCTTTAAATTTCTCTTCATACTCTTTCTTCTTCTCTTCAGGAGCACGGTCAGGATGATATTTCATCGCCAGCTTCTTGTAGGCTTTTTTAATATCGTCTTTAGTGGCTTTCTTTTCCACTCCCAACGTTTTATAATAATCTTTGTCTACCATGTGAG
>JAHFRS010000016.1:0-10206 GCA_023266155.1 archaeon | reverse complement strand
TTACAGCTTTACGTTACAGCTTTACGTTCTGCGCCAACTCTTGCGGCTCAAAGGGAAGCTGGTTAAAAATCTTCCGTTCATACTCTTGCTGCTCTTGTTTCGTTGCTTCCCAATCGATCTGCTTCTTCTCAATCCATGGCCCATACCGCTGATAAATGTAGGCCATTCGCTCTGATAAGGGCACAACTTTATTTCCCAGCACCCGCCAGTCGACGTAATGGATAAATTTGGTTTCCTCATGGACCAGAGCATGAGGATTTTGTGTTAGTTCATCCAGCTCGAGGAAAAGTTTGGCAAATTCTGGATAGTTATCCTGGAGCAGCAGAGAGGCAACTTTTGTTTCCGACATGCCGGCGAATTGTTGTCGCAGCCGTTGATGCATCTTCACCTCATCATTGGTGGGATGATAATTGTATGGAGGATCCGTCAGGCGTTCTAACACGACCGCTTTCATGAAATCATGCAGCAGGGAAAAAGATGAGACAATGGTAAGGTCCAAAGGATAGCCCTGCTCTTTTAATTGCTGTGTAAGGAAGACGGCTACTTTATGAACAGTTTCGCAATGGACGCGAATAGTACCAGGAACTCGGTATCGGGTGAATAGTTCACAACATTGAAGTATGGAAGGAACGTTCATAGGAAGTAAGAAAGAAAAATAAGAGGATTAAATATATCCTCCTACTTCTTCTCCTTAAACTCTGCATCCACGATGTTATCGTCGTCAATTCCCGCAGCTTTCTTTCCCGCTTCAGCATCACTTCCGGCCCCGGCTTGGCCTCCCCCTTTACTTCCAGCCTGCTGATACATCTTGCTGCCGATCTCCTGCATCGCTTTATTTAAAGCTTCAATCTTCTTATTGATCTCCTGGGAATCGCCAGACTTACGGGCTTCTTCGACTGCCGCTAATTTTTCTTCAATCTTCTTCTTGGTCTCGGCATCGACTTTGTCCGCGAACTCGTCCAAGACTTTGCGGCTTTGATAGATGACAGCATCGGCATTATTCTCCGCTTCAATTTTAGCTTTGCGTTGCTCATCTTCCGCTTCATTTTTCTTGGCTTCTTCTTTCATCCGCTCAACTTCTTCCTTGTTAAGATTCCCCGAACCGGTAATTTGAATCTTTTGTTCTTTTCCTGTTCCTAAATCTTTAGCCGAAACGTGCACGATACCATTGGCATCAATGTCAAAGGTAACTTCAATCTGTGGCACACCTCGGGGAGCAGGCGGGATGCCCACTAAATCAAACTGTCCCAACGTTTTGTTATCGGTAAACATCGGCCGTTCACCCTGAGCAATTCTGATCGTCACCGCTGGCTGATTATCAGCAGCTGTGCTAAAAATCTGTGATTTCTTGGTGGGGATCGTGGTATTGCGCTCAATCATTTTCGTCAACACCCCGCCAAGTGTCTCAATGCCCAATGTCAGAGGCGTTACATCAAGCAACAGCACATCACGCACTTCTCCACCCAATACTCCTGCTTGAATAGCTGCTCCTACCGCGACCGCTTCATCAGGATTGACAGATTTATCGCCATCTTTACCGGTCAGCCGCTTTACTAATTCCTGGACGGCGGGAATTCTGGTAGATCCACCGACAAAAATAATTTTATGGATTTTATCAAGGCTTAATCCGGCATCACGCAAGGCATTCTTGGTAGGCGTCTCGAGTCGTTTCAGGATTGGCGCAATCAACTCTTCAAATTTTGCTTGGTTTAATTCTTCTTTGATATGTTTAGGCCCGTGCTGGTCAGCAGTAATGAAAGGAATGCTGATTTCCACTTTAGTCTTGCTTGATAATTCAATTTTCGCTTTTTCTGCCGCTTCTTTCAACCGCTGTACGGCAGTAGCGTCCGTGTTCAGATTTATTCCCGTTGATTTTTTGAAATTGCTGGTCAGATGATCCATGATAATCTGGTCAATATCATCACCACCAAGAAAGTTATCACCATTGGTGGCTTTCACTTCAAATACGCCGCCACCGAGCTCTAAGATGGAAACGTCAAAGGTTCCCCCGCCAAAGTCAAAGACTAAAATAGTCTGATCCTTGCCTAATTTATCTAAACCATAGGCCAGCGCTGCTGCCGTCGGCTCGTTAATGATCCGTAAGACGTTTAACCCGGCAATTTCTCCTGCGTTCTTGGTCGCTTGCCGTTGGGCATCATTAAAGTACGCGGGAACCGTAATAACCGCATTTTTAACCGGTTGACCTAGGTAAGCTTCAGCATCACGTTTCATTTTCTGGAGAATCATGGCAGAAATCTGTTCAGGAGTGTAATTCTTGCCGTCAATTTCTAACCGTTCGCTGCTGCCCATTTTTCGCTTGATGGAGCGGATAGTATGAGAGGGATCTACGATAGCCTGATTTCTGGCTACTTGCCCGACGATGACTTCTTCATCTTTGACGTGGACCACGCTGGGAGTGGTTCTGGTGCCTTCGGCATTACTGATGATGTTAGGTTTACCCCCCTCCATGATAGCCATCGCTGAAAATGTCGTTCCTAAATCTATACCTATTGTTGCTCCGGTTGTTTTGCTTGCCATTTTGTATATATTCCTCCGTTTGATGTTATTTTATATTTTGTTTAATCTCCTCTCGGTTGATACTCTCTGCTTTTATCTCTTCATCTTCAGCCTGTACACTTTTTTTCCCTGAACTGATTTTAACCCGGGCATGCCGTATCACTTTAGCATGGAGTGTATAACCTTTCTGAAATTCTTCTACCACGATATTTTCAGGAAGTTCGGAATCAACTTTCAGTAAAGCTTCGTGAAAATAAGGATCATATTTTTGTCCCACGCTGGAAAACGCTTTCAGCCCATGATTATCCAACAGCCCTGAGAACTGGGCATGAATCAGTTCCATCCCTTTGCTGAACTCTGTCAAATTCTGCTGATGTTTCAATGCCAGTTCAAAGTTGTCAAGGATGGGCAGCAATTCCATGATGAGGCTTTTGGCCGCAAATTGTTGTATTTCTTCCATCCTTTTTTCCATTTGCTTGCGGTAATTCTCAAAGTTAGCCTGCGTCCGTTGCAGCAATTCTTTTAACTCCTGAATTTGCTGCTCTGGCTCAGGAAGCGGCGAGTCTCGCGAAGACTGTTCCGCTGCAACACAACTGGGATTAGAGGCAGGTTCATCCTCCATCGATTCTTTTCCAGTAACCCGCCACGGATTCTTTTTATCGTTGTTTTTGTGTTCGGACATAATTGTGTTCTCCTTACTCCAAGTTCACTTTAAATCAACTAGAGCTACCTAAAATAGACCTTCTATATAAACCTTTCTGGAAATATTTAATAAAGGCAGCAATATACCTCTGTCCATGAGCCCTAAAATTACAATTATCCGTCTGCGCAAAACCGATGCCCACGATGTCAACAAGGAGCTGCAGTGGCTTGGCAATTCTCTGGGCTTATTTAATTTAAGAGATAGGGATAGCAGTTGTTTCCGCGTCTTTATCACGTTAGTGAGAACCGCTCGGCAGAATAAGCCTTTAACGTCTGATGAAATTGCCGAACGACTGCACCTGAGTCGAGGAACCGTCGTTCATCATCTGACGCGGTTGATAGATTCTGGCATGGTCATTCACGAGCGGAAAGGGTATATTCTTCGGGAGAGTAATTTACAGAATCTGATCACCGATATCCGCCGGGATGCTGAGGGGATGTTTGCGGAATTACAGAAAGTCGCGGAAGAGATTGATGGGATGTTGGGGTGAGTTTATATAGTTCACCATCATTATTAACTAAAATGGAAACAATCCAACAGGACTTGCAAAGTGTCAAACAGGACTTGTCCCACCTTCGGAATGATATTGAACAGATCGATAAGAAAATCACCCACATTAAACATCACCATTCTCCACCCGGGACGGTCGAGCAGGCCTTCAGAAAAAAATATCCAGCTATCGAACCAGACCCGCAGTTATTGGCTTTAGTGGGAACACAGCCCGTCATGTCTATCACGGAAGGACGGAAAAGAAAATAAAAAGCTTAAATTACTCATTGAGAATGTTCTGCAAATGATCGAGCGGCGTTTTCTCTATCTCCAGATTCTTGATATTACTGAAGGAGTTACAGTAGAAATCATGAACAGCAGAAATCAGTTTACTTATTCAGGTTTGCTTATTCAAAGTCCCACTAAGAACAGGTGATTTGAACATGATTTCTTCTAAAATTTTACGCTTCCTCACTGCTTTCTTCACTTTTTTCTACCACCGGAGAATCTTCTTTTTTTTGAATACTCTTCTTCGCCTTCGCTTTCTTCTTGGCTGCTTTCTTATATTTATGCCCCTTGCCTTCGAGTGCCATATCCATCGAAGAAGCTGCCTTCTTCGTTTCTGCAGCTGGCGCTTCCATGGCTGCCGGCTGTTGCTGTTCTGAAAGTTTCTGTTCTCCACTAAGGGCAGGGGCAGCCTCACTTTTCTTCTTTTCAAAGGTCTGTTTAACTGTTTCCCCTAACTTGGTCGCGTGCGTTTTAGCTTTCCGCAGAGAATTAGCCAGAAACCCGCCGATCGTGCCCAACGCCGCAATAATCGCCGCGATGGCGACAGCATTCTCTTTAATCCACTGTAATAACGTCAATTTTACTTTGGTAGAATTCTCCAGATCTCGGGTAATATCATCAATGGCCGTGCTAGTTAAGTCGAGGCTTACTTTAGCTCCCGCTAATTTATCAGTCAATAATTGCTCTTGAACATCCTGCAGCTGTTTCTTTACTATTTTAATACTCTCAAATACTTCTGAGACTAAATAATTCTGTGATTTTTTATCAGAATAAATCGCTTCCTGTTCTGCCATTTTCTGCCGCAACAGATCATAATTGGACTGCAAATCAGCTTTATTATATTCTATTTCTTGTACCACCTGAAAAGAAATGGGAAAACTTTTGTCCAGGACTTTCAACACGATATTTTTAACCCCACTTTGCAGAACATTCACGGTAATCGTGACAGAATCTTCCTCCCCCGGCTTTAAGCGATTAATAGAAGTGGAACTTAACTGCTGTACACCAGTTCCCACGATTTTACCAGTAATATCTTCCACCGTCCGTTCCCCGTTATTAATAAAGATAAATGTAATTTTATTCTCGCCTTTAGTGACACTATCAGGGAAATAAGAAGAAATGTTCAGCTTAGAATCAAAAGCTGTGACGGTGATAGGAACAACTTTGTTACCGATCTTGCCGGTACTATCAGTGACGGTCACGGTAATATTATACTCACCCGGATTTTCAAATGTCGTCGTCGGATTCTGTTTAGTGCTGTCGACCGTTCCATCCATGTTAAAATCCCATGAATAGGTTTGTGGTTCCTGCCCGGCAGCAGCAGCAATAAATTGTACAGCTAACGGAGCAACGCCGGCGGAAGGATTGGCGGTAATGGAAACCACAATGGGTACAGGAGGAAGAGAAGAGGATATATTAGTAGTTTGATTCACCAGAGCGGTTTCATTCTTGGAGGAAGCAGTATTGTCCACTGCTGGCGTTGTTATAGAAGAATCTGCTGCTGGCGCCACGGGTTCAGTCTGGGTCGTTATTTCCTCCGCCAAAACGGAAACTGCGAATAACAGGATGAAAATGAAGGAAAAAATCACCCCAAAATTTTTGTTTTTCATACTGAGGGAAGTTTACTGGCCACTTCTTTTTAAACTTTTGTATTGGGAAAGAGAGAAATGCTAAATATTAGGGGTTAACGTTACTCATTCTCCCCTCCACAAACCTGTCACAAACCAGTACGTGGAAAGCTGGCAGGCCGTTCGCCTCGTGCTTTTCTGGAGGTGTCAATTGTCCAAAGATAGCTTATTTTTCTCAAGAAAAGCACTCATTAATCCTCACAAACTAAAGTAGTGCTCGGCTCACCGGTTTTGGCCAAGCCAGCTTTCCACGTACACAAACCACAGCCTTTAAAAACATTCAGGATTTATCTGAACAAATGCAGCAAAAGATCTTTGACCTCCTGCTGGAACAGGAAGACGTCACCTGGAAATCAATCTTACAGAACCTTGTCAAGACCGAACAGATGGATCCTTGGGATATTGACATTACGCTGCTAAGCAAGAAATATATTGACATCATCAAAACCATGCAGGAACATGATTTTCGTATCTCCGGAAAAATCCTGTTAGCCGCAGCCTTCTTGTTAAAGATCAAATCAGCTCATCTGGTCGAGCATGACATTGCGAATTTGGATTTGATGATTAATCAGGCTGATGGAAGCGATGAGGATGAACTGTTTGGTGAATTTGCCACAGAGCAGCGCGAAAAACAACAATATACCTTAATCCCTCGCCATCCTCAGCCCCGAAGCCGGAAAGTTTCGATTAACGATTTGATTGACGCACTGCAGCGGGCTATGGCCTCTAAGAAACGAATCCTGGCTAAACAGCGGCCCGTCCCATTTATCATGCCACAACGCAAAGTGGACATCTTAGGTGTCATTCGGGACTTATACCATAAAATAGTCTATTATTCCAACAAGGAAAACAAAGAAACATTATCGTTTTCACAGTTATTGCCGCCGCGGGCGGGGCGAAGAGAAAAAGTGTATACATTTATTCCCCTGCTGCATTTAGAGAACCAACATAAAGTGGAAACGACGCAGGAGAAAGCGTTTGAAGAGATTTATGTGAAGCTGTTGAAGAAAGGAACGGAAAAAGCGATTTGATATTTGAATAGAAGAAAATCATACCCGCAATTTCTTCCGCAATGTTTTTAAAATAGAGCTAATGTAAGGGGAGTAAAGAGAGTTAAGGTGTTCTATATAGTACCTCCCCATGAATTCCACCAAAGACATTAAAGTTCCGGACAAAATCGTCGATCAGGTCATTGGCCAAGAAGAAGCCGTGCGGATCATCCGTAAAGCTGCCCATCAGCGCCGGCACGTGTTATTAATTGGCGATCCGGGCACGGGGAAATCTATGATGGGCATCGGATTGGCAGAACTTCTCCCTCAGTCAGAATTAAAAGATATCCTCGCCCTGCCCAATCCTAACGATGAGAATAATCCACAGATTACCGAATTGCCGGCAGGGAAGGGGCGGGATGAAGTCAAAAAATATAGCATTGATGCCAGGCAGGTGATGAAAAATAATAATTTCCTGTTGTTTATCGTGGCGATGCTGACATTTATCGCCCCCTGGTGGATCAGATATAAATATCATTCCGATTTGATGTTTACCGCTTTTTTCTTAGGAGGGATGTTGTTCTTAGCCGCCTTTTCCATCATGCTCAGTATGGGGCCCAGAATGTTCAAGATGGGAGGGATGATGATTACGCCGAAAGTTATCGTTGACAATTTTGGAAAAAAAGCAGCACCGTTTTTTGATGCCACCGGTGCGCATGCCGGAGCGCTTTTAGGCGATGTTCTTCATGACCCGTTCCAGACTTTTTTTCCGTTATTAAAAATAAACAAAGTAAAAGATGGGCGGATAGCGCAAGTACAGCTCAAAGAGGAGCTCGATACTTTATTCATCAAACACCAGCAACGTCTCCTGAAAACTAGTGGAAATAACTATGAGGCCATCCATCTTCCCACTGATGAACTTGTGGTCTTGGGGGAGACCAATGGTTTAATTTCTCCCGTTCAAGTTTTGTCATCCAACCGTTATGTTCATGATGGTGAGATGATAAAACTAACCACGTCAGAAAATAAAGAACTCATCCTTACTCCAGAACATCAGGTCGCTGTTTGGAGAGATGGAAAAATCAAATACGTTGAAGCGCAACATCTTATACTAGGAGATCAAGCCGTTGCCCAAGCAGGAGAGATTGTCATTGATGAGCTAGATATCATCGCGACGTACGATGAACATCAGCAAGAACAATGTGCTTTGTACTATCAGTATCTGGATCTAAAAGCGAAAAATCCGGCGTGGGGACATAAGAGAATTGCCAAAGCGATGAATCAACCGCTAGGAAAAACGCGCTGGTGGCATGAACAGAAGCACCTTCCTGTTCCCATTCAAACTGCCCAATGGCTTAAAGAACGAGGTTTGCTGCCATTAAAAGTTGATCATCCTAAACTTCGATTATTATCTAAAGTTCTCGGAGCAACCTTTGGTGACGGCGGCATTTTTCAAAACCTCAATGGAATGTTTTTGTCCAGTTCTGAAAAAGAGGCTGTGGAAGAGTTTGGACACGATCTTGAGAACCTCTTCGGTCTCGATCACGATGAAAACTCCAGAATAATTGAAGGAGGAGGATACGGACACTCCTGGTGCTATCAAAACACCAATAGGAATGTCATACGATTCTTTATAGCGCTCGGTGCTCCCCGGGGAAATAAGACTAAAATGCCGATCATTGTTCCAGGCTGGATTAAGTTGCAGGAAACCGCGGAAGCCGAATTTTATGGTTCTTTCCTGGGTGGAGAGCTGGGAACACCCATCATCCATAAAAATGGCAATTATCTCACTACTTTGGAAGTTGGAATTACCGGTATACCCCAATTTAGAGAAAATCGGTTGTCATTTTTGAACGATTTGAGTAACTACCTCAAAAAGAACCATATTACCACCACCTCAATTTATGAAGGAAAATATAAAACTGAGGGATCAATAATTTTTAGACTCTTGATCGAGAAGAAACTGGACAATGTCCTCTTATTTCTCACTCACGTCAAAATAAATTATTGCACTTATAAAGTACATCGGCTCTATACTGCAGTAGGCCAGTGGGCGCTGCTCAAAAAAAATAAATACCATGAATTAACCAACCGGGGATACGGGGCGGAGCACGCCATGAAAGTGTTACATCTTACTCCCAACTCACTGTATCTGCTCCTAAATCATTTTGGACCGCCTGAGGAAGCAACAGCATGAAACTCATCCGACAAACCATTACCAAAGTTGAACGCGTTCCTTACCACGGCCAGCTCTATAACGTAACGACGAGCTCCGGGAACGTCGTTGTGAATGGTATTCTCTGCAAAAATTCCGGCGGCCTTGGCACCCCCGCCAATCAGCGTGTCGTTGCCGGGATGATTCACAAAGCTCATCTGGGCGTGTTATTCATTGATGAAATCGCCACGTTAGATCCCCGAACACAACAAGAATTGCTGTCTTCTATCCAAGAGAAGAAATTTCCCATTACCGGCCAGTCTGAACGGTCTGCGGGTGCGATGGTACGAACCGATCCCGTACCTTGCGACTTTGTCTTAGTGGCCGCGGGAAACCTGGAAACGCTCAAGAATATGCATCCGGCGTTGCGTTCCCGAATTAGAGGATATGGCTATGAAGTATATATGAACGAAACGATGCCCGATACCAGGGAAAATAGAAATAAAATTGCCCGTTTTGTCGCACAGGAAGTCAAGAAAGAAAATGGGAAAATACCACATTTCTCTTTAGATGCCGTCCGGGTTATTATTGAGGAAGCCCGTCGAAGAGCTAATCGGAAACAACACTTGACGTTACATCTTCGTGGTCTCGGCGGCTTAGTCCGTGCTGCCGGTGATTTGGCCAAGGAACAGGGCAGTGAGTTAGTGAGTAAAGATCATGTGGAAGGAGCTAAAAAACTGGCTCGGCCTTTAGAACAGCAGATTGCCGATAAATTCATTGAACGAAAAAAAGAATATGAAGTCATCATCACGACCGGAAAACAGGTTGGGCGAGTCAATGGGCTGGCGGTTATCGGCAGTGGTTCCGCCTATTCCGGCATCTTGTTGCCGATTGAAGCGGAAGTAACGATAGGAGGAAAGAAAAGCGAAATTATTGCCACCGGAAAATTAGGAGAGATTGCCAAAGAAGCCATCCTGAATGTCTCGGCCATCATCATGAAATATTTTGGTGAGGATATCAAAGAAACCAGAGACATTTTCGTGCAGTTCTTGCAAACCTATGAAGGAGTGGAAGGCGATTCAGCTTCAATTGCGGTGGCGACGGCAATTATTTCTGCCCTTAAAAGAATTCCGATTCGACAGGAAGTGGCAATGACGGGATCTTTATCTGTCCGGGGGGAAGTATTACCCGTGGGTGGAGTCTCATCAAAAGTCGAGGCAGCGATTGATGCAGGGATAAAAACGATTATCGTCCCTAAATCTAATTTACAGGATATTGTCGTGGATAAAGTAAAATTGAGCCAGGTGCGCATCATTCCCGTCATGACCATTGAAGAAGTTCTGCAAGAAGCGCTGGATTGGAATGGGAAAGGTAAATTGAAAGAAAGGATCTTTAATGGGAAAGGGAAGATTAAAAGAAAGATATTGAAAAGGAAAG
>JAHFRS010000102.1 GCA_023266155.1 archaeon | reverse complement strand
TAAGTTCTCGTAACACTTTTTATCCCTTGAGTATGTTAATCAAGAGCAAAACTAAGGTGATTATCCCTAAAACGATTCCGATAACAGCAATAATAGAGCCGACCACTTCCAGACGATGATTGCGGTATTCAGCCATGATTTTAGCTAAGCTAATGGTATTTAAATACTTTTCCCGTATTTTTTGCAAATATCTTAGGGAAAATTCTCATTCATAAATCTTATAAATACCTCCTGCCCCGATGATAAAATGGATTTTAAAAACACTCTGAGAACAGGATTAACCATCTGTACATTGGCAGGATCGTCGTTGACAGCAACGCCAGCGGAAGGACTCATTTTTTTGTATTTAAAAAACCAACAGATGAATAAACATGAATTATAACAAATCTGAAGCGATTAAGTATGAACTGATTGATCGATTAGTAGGAGTAGATACCCAACTGGAGTGCAGGAAATGTAAAAAACAAGTAGGTGGACTGATCCTAAAAATGATATAAATATTTATTTTTTATGGGGAACTAACTTTTCTGCTCCCCTTCAATTATGCGGTAACTGCTTTAGTGAATGGGTTAATTTTATCTTAGAATAAAATCAACCAAACTCCTCAGTAACCTTTTTAAACTTAGTAGTTATTTAATACTTAAAATGGCAGAACAAATATGTTTAGATGAATCTCGTTTTAAACAGTTAGAACAAGATATACTAAATCAAGTTATGGAAGTATCAAAGTCTATTTTAGAAACCCTTAGATTTAGGGTGATCTACGATTTAAAAGTATCTCCTGAACAGAAGAAAAAGACCCTTACTCATATTAAAGAATTTCAAGTGAAGAATTGGGATAAGACACTCAGCCGAAGAGAAGCGTATGAGAAATATGTAAATCTATATTAGGACTTTCTTTTACTCATCCAGCTTTTAATATCTTTTTCTTTCTGAGAGTGGGTTATGGGAGTTGGAATAATATTTAGCCCTAATTCCTCACAAGTTTTGAGAAAACCTTCATCATCGGAATGAACAAAATTTACTTTTTCGCGGAGAAAGCCCCCAATAATAACGATATCTTTCTCACCGATTTTTAATTTAGATTTATTGAATTTTTGAACGACTTTATTATTTGCTTCTTCGACTTGTTTTTCAAATATCTCATCAGTATCTCTTCTTTCAATAATCTGAAGATCAAACTGAGAGAGGAGTTTATTGAACGATTCATAGGCTTCTTCAGGCTTAAAATTATGTCTATTGATAAGAATGCCGATAACTTCTGCTCTTGAAACTTTATGACAAAAGAAAGTATGTGGTGGAAAAGTAAAACCTCTCTGTTTTAACTCATCTTTCTTTGAATCAAAAACAACTATCAGGTTAATGAGAGTACTAGAATCCAAACCATTCTTAACGAATCCTTTTAACTTAATCATCCCACTCAGGGTATAAGCTTCAACAGCTTTCACGTCTTTTTCGATAACCATTAATTAACAGATAAAGTCCTATTTTATAAACTGTTCACACGATTTTACGCCCCCAACTCCACATTTTAGTCTGCTTCGCAGGAAATTAATCTGATAACTTTCAGGATGGCGTCGGACTTCGTAAAACCCCATACGTTTGTAATTTCAAGAGATTAATTCTTTGACATACCGCGCAATGCTCAAACAGGCGGTTAAACCAGGAGAATCGATTCCCAGAAGATTAATCATCCCACTATACCGCGCATCACGCTCAATAATCCAATCTGGATGCCCTTTGAGAACGGCCATAATCCCAGCTTGATGTAATTCTATATCACCTACCCTTAATCCTGGAAAGAAATTTCTCACCCGTTCATGAAAATAGCAAGGCGATTTCAAATGATCTCCATAATTTTCTTTATCTATTCCCACGGTCTTGGCTGGGCCAATAGTAACGGCGCTTCCAATATTTCCCACTTCATCAAAGGTTGGCGTTAAATGTATTCCTACGGTTTTAATGGCATCACCAACAGCAACCAAACGATGGGCTTCTGGTAATGACACTTGTAATTGTTCACCGGTTTTAGAATCATAGACATACGGCGCAGGATAGACATTTAATCCTTTCATAGCCATTTCCGGCCGGCGGGTGTGATAAAACCTGGCTGATTCTCCTCGGGTAGGAACTATTTCATAGCGTGATTGTCCGTTCACCAGGCGAGCAATTTCATCGGCATACAATCCTGCAGCATTAATCAGGCGCTCTGTTTCAAAAGTTCTTGCGTTTTCATCGCCGACAGTTACCGTGGTGAATTCAAAATAGCCCTGGTGAGGCTTGATCTCAACAACAGTATTTCCAGGAAGAAGCGTTGCACCTCGTTCTTGAGCTCTTTGAGACAAAGCTTTAACCAGTGCTGCCGCATCGACAATTCCAGATGAAGGAACGTACAATGCGCCAATCCCCTCAACATTCGGTTCCAACTCTCGAGCGCGAGTAAGAGATATCCTTTCTACGCCAGGAACGCCATTCTCAACGGCAACACGACGAACATCGTCCACATATTCTTCCGAGAGTTGATCTGTCATCATCAGCAGTTTCCCGGTTCTTTTTATGGGCACAGCAAGTGCCGGGCAGACTTCATACAACAATTTGTTGCCTTGAGGACACAATTCTGCTTTCAGCGGCGTTATTTGGCGATTATAATAAATCCCGGCATGCACGACGCCAGAATTGCGGGAAGATTGATTTTCACCAGGTATTCGCCGGTTTTTTTCCAGAAGAACAATACCATCAATGGACTGAGAAAGTTCATCGGCAATGGCACAGCCCACTACTCCGCCGCCAATGATTGTTAAAGGAATCCTCGACATGAATTGCTGAGGAAAAAGAGGATTAATAAGCGTTGTGAAAGCGTTATTCCACTATTGCCTTAATCCTTCTTACTCCCGCCGCTACCGCTTCTTCTTTCAGAATTTTAAATTTTCCAATCTCTGCTGTATGTGTCACGTGCGGCCCGCCACAGAATTCTTTAGAATAATCACCCACAAAATAAACGGAGACTTTATCCGGATATTTCTGCCCGAATTCTTTCTCTGCCCCCAATTTCTCCGCTTCTTTGATCGGCATTTCTTTTCTGATCACCGCCAAATCTAATTTGACAACTCTATTGACTTCATCCTCCACTTTCTTTCCTTCTTCCGGTGTTAACTTTCGTTCAAAACTGAAATCAAAACGTAAACGTTCAGGAGTGATATTACTGCCCTTTTGATGAATTGTGGGACTGATAACTTTGCGTAGGGCTTCATTGAGCAGATGGGTGGCAGTATGCAGGCGGATAACAACGGGAGAACTGTCGGCCAAGCCGCCTTTAAATTTCTTTTCTGCCCCTGTGCGGGATAATTCTTTATGCTTTTCATATTCCGCCAGAAAACCTTTGATGTCAACCTTGATGTTCTTTTCAGAGGCTAATTCTTCGGTCATCTCTAAAGGAAAACCGTAGGACTGAAATAATAGGAAAGCATTGATTCCACTAATCTTGCCTAACGGAACCATCCTCTCAAATTCATGCAATCCCTTCTCTAAAGTTTTTCCGAATTTTGATTCTTCGTTGTAAAGTTCTGTTTTAATCCTTTCCTTATTTATCTTTAACTCAGAGTAATCGTTTCCATAAGAGAGGATTACTATCTCAGCAAGATCTACCAAGAAAGCTCCAAAAATTCCAACCATCTTTCCATAACGCACTGCTCTGCGAATCAACCGTCGGAGAATATATCCCCTATCCACATTTGAGGGCAAAACGGCATTTTCATCACCGATGATAAACACGGCCGCCCGGATATGGTCCGCAATGATGCGCATGGAACGCTGCTCGGAGCTGTACTTCTTCACACTTAACTCTTCAATTGTCTTTATGATCGGCTGAAACAAATCAGTTTCATAGGCACTTTTCTGCCCGTTAATGACCGCTAACGTTCTCTCCAGTCCCATTCCGGTATCGACATTTTTTTGTTTCAGTGGCAGGACGGTCCCATCCTCTTTCTTGTTGTAGGCCATAAACACGTCATTCCATATCTCTACCCAACGGGCATCGGTAGGATCAAACTTCTGGGGAGCAACACTTTCTCCCGTCCAGTAAAACATTTCCGTCGATGGTCCGCAGGGCCCAGTTTCCCCTGCTATCCAGAAATTGTCCTTTCCCTGAAAAGCGATTCTCTCTTCAGGAATTCCGACAGAACGCCATAAGGCATATGATTCTTCATCTCGTGGCACGTTCCTATCCCCCTGATAGACCGTCACGGCTAATTTTTTCACAGGAAGGTTCAGCCATTTCTTGGAGGTGAGAAATTCAAAACTCCATTCGATCGCTTCTTTCTTGAAATAGTCGCCTAGGGACCAATTGCCCAGCATCTGAAAGAAGGTATTATGAGTATCATCGCCAATACTGTCAAAATCGACAGTTCTGAGGCATTTCTGGACGTTCACCAGCCGTGTTCCTTGAGGATGTTTTCCACCCATTAAATAGGGGACTAACGGCTGCATCCCCGCAGTGTTAAATAAGACGGAAGCATCATTAGAAGGAATTAAGGAAGCCGACGGGATGATCGCATGGCCTTTACTCTTGAAGAAATCAAGATATTTTTGAATGAGCTGTGGAGCGTTCATGTTTTTGTAGAAATGAGTTGTAGATTTAAATAGTTAATGGTAAAGAAGGCTGTGTGTAACTAAGCTGTCTTATTCTTAAGAAATTCAGCTGCAATCTTCAGTTTTCTTAACATATTCTCCACCGTTCCAACATACATGACAACTTTCTGTTTTATCTTCCCATTCTC
>JAHFRS010000101.1 GCA_023266155.1 archaeon | reverse complement strand
TTACAACAATGTCCATCCAAGACCAGCTCGCTGAACTCAAAGAGAACATTCTTGATTTCTTTACCTTCATTGCCGGAAAACTTAAGAATTTTAAGAACTTGACACTGGGGGAACAGCTCTCGTATTGCTCCATTGGTGGCGGATTGTTGTTGATACTGGTTTCAATGGTGTTGTTTATCATATAATCAAAGGTATAAGAACTTTGGATTAAGTGATAATTAAGTGATTCTTTCTTTATTATGCTCACTTCAACACTTTCTTCTCACCTTCATACAGCCCCATTTTCATCATCTGGTCATACTGCTGTTTAGTCAGGGTAAGATAACTAATATCACTCCCTTTCTCCCGAACCTTAGAACAGGCGTCTTCAATCTTGACAGCATCCAGTTCCTGCCCTAAGACAAAAATGTTGGCTTTCCCTTCTTTTCCCACTTTATGGAGAATGAGGTGTTGTATTCCTGATACACCTTCCAATGCCTGGACAAACTCCTGTACTCCGTCATACTCCTCATGGAAGAGCTCCTTGAGCGACTCTTCCTTGCTTAGGCTGTATACCTTACTTGATTTCCATTCCCGGCGATGGACGAGTTGCAGAGCGGCAAGTTCCTGTAAAATACGATGGGCACTGGCAGCAGGCACATTACTTTTCTGAACGATTTCTTTTAAGGAAAGCTCCTCGTTGGCATTGGCCAGAACTCGAAGAATGGCCGTACGTTTAGTATCAAGCAACTTTGTGACCACCTCTTTTTGATTCATCAATGTGGGGATAATCTCCGAGTTTATAATAATTTCTTTTTTGGGATTTGATTTTATAAATGGAATTATGTTCCAAATGTGAGATATAGGTGGTCAATGCCGTATGTTTTTTGTGAAATTTGCTGGCTGGCCGTGTGCCTCGTGCTTTTCCTGATGAGTTTACCGCCCAAATAAGGATGTCTTACGCTGAAGAAAAGAACCAATCAATTCTCATGAACGAATGCTGTTCTCGGCACACCCGCACAATGAAACAACGATTTCATTGGCGCACCAGTGAAGTCGTTGCTTCACTGTGTGTCTTGGCCAAGCCAGCAAATTTCTTACTTGACTCCCACTCATAACCAATCGTTAACTATATATACACCAAAAAAATACCCTCCGTTATGGGTGATATCCTTGAACTGATTCAGTCCCGCCGAACGATTAAATATTTTCTTCCTAAATTCGTTTCGTGGGAAAATGTTGCGAAGGTCATTGATGCCGGACGTCATGCGCCAAGCTGCGGAAATGTTCAAAACTGGAAATTTATCGTCATTCTTGAGCCGGAAAGCAAGCAGGTTTTAGCAGCCGCGTGCTATGAGCAGTATGAAATCGTCTCTGCCGGTGTTTTAATTGTCGTCTGTAATGAACTGGAAAAAGCGGAACGATATTATGGTCTGCGGGGAGAGAAGCTCTATAGCATCCAAAATTGTGCTGCCGCGATTGAAAATATGCTGCTGGAAGCTCATTCTCTGGGCTTAGGAACACGCTGGGTCGGATCATTCGATGAAGAAGAGGTCCGTTCTCAATTAAAAATTCCGGAAGAAGTGCGGCCACAGGCCATTATTGCCTTAGGATATCCCAAAGAAATTCCTCCCCGACCGCCAAAATATCCATTAGAAACAGTGGTGTACTTTCATCGCTGGCGAAATAAGCTCAGAGATCCGGCCAAATACATGAATGATATCGCCACCATTTTAGCCAGAAAAGCTTCCGCGGCGACAAAATCGATTCAGGATTCAACCCGTTTTATCGTGGATAAAGTCAAGAAGAAAGCTGATTCGGTGCCTACCAATCCAGTTTCTCCCGATACAGAAGACTAAATCTCTCCTCATTTTTAATCCCTACTGTTTGAACCACTACCACTAGGGGTAGAGTTACTTTTTCTTATGTTTACACTAAAATCTTTCCGTATCATCATTACTATATTCTGCAAGATAGAAATATTTAAATACTCAATTTAATTACCAAAGAATTAAAATTTGGTCTGCTACAAAAGTCTGGTCAACTCTTGTAACACATAATCGTTATTTGGTCGATAGTACGTTTGTTCTTATCACGTGTTGGTCTACACAAGATAAGATGGTCGTTTGTTCTGATTGGAGTAATGTAGTGCTCCTATATAATATTTTGTGTGCTGGAAAATATATCTTTTAGACAGGATATATCTTCCTAAACAAAGCATGCAAACTGGTGGTAAAAATTGAGGTGGTGTAAAAATGGAATTTATGGTGGAGAGAGCGTTGGAAGGAGCCGTGCCCGAATTTGATCATATGGGCCAGGCGAATATTAAAGTCATTGGCGTTGGCGGCGCAGGAAACAACATGGTCGGCTGGTTATATAAGAAAGGCATTAAAGGAGCCGAAATCATTGCCACCAATACAGATCATCAACATCTAGGGATTACTGGTGCAGACAGAAAATTCCTGATTGGAAAAGATTGTACTCGCGGACTTGGCTGTGGTGGTTTCCCCAATAAAGGAGCAGAAGCGGCTCAGGAATCTATGATGCAATTGAAAGAGTCACTCAAAGGCTCTGACATGGTTTTTGTCTGTGCTGGAATGGGCGGCGGAACGGGAACAGGTGCAGCCCCAGTAGTAGCGCAAGTTGCCAAAGATACTGGTGCGATTGTCATTGGAACAGTCACGATGCCATTTAATATTGAACGGGCACGCTGTGACAAAGCCGAATTTGGGTTACAGCAGTTACGGCAAGTCTCTGATACCGTTATCGTTATTGATAACAACCGGTTAGTTCAGATTGCCGGGAATTTGCCGATTCAGCAAGCCTTTGCGGTCGCCAATGAATTGATTGCCACGATGATTAAAGGGATTGTGGAAACAATTGCTGTGCCTAGCTTAGTTAACTTAGATTATGCGGACGTCCGTGCCATTATGTATAATGGCGGTGTTGCCGCGATTGGCGTCGGCAGCTCAGATACCAATAGCAGGGTTGAGGAAGCTGTGAAAGGAGCTTTGTCAAATCCATTGCTGGACATCAACTATGAAGGTGCAACGGGAGCATTGATCCACGTCATTGGTGGTCCGGACATGACTCTTGATGAAGTTAGCCGCATTGGTGAACTCGTGACGGAAAGTCTTGATGATGATGCCAACGTCATTTGGGGAGCCCGTGTCAGCGATGACATGAAGGGCAAGCTCACAGTGATGACCATCATCACTGGTGTTAATTCACCCTGGATTCTCGGTAAAGTTGACCATAAGAGGTCTGAACAGCGAGCGAAGTCGCTGAGCCGAGAATTGGGCATTGAGTTAGTGTAAAATCACGTTCAGAAATCTTGCCAGGGGCTTATTCTGAACTCCACCCAACCCCCTATATTGTTCAACCACCTCGGCAAGGTTTTTGTTTTTTTTTAATTTTTTCATTTTTCTTCTTTATTTTTCTGTTCTACAGCCATACGCCAACATAATCTTTATTAACACTCTCTCTTTCCCAAGAGATGATGGTCATGAAAGGCAGTCAGAGGTATTGGATTATAGGATTTTTTCTTATGTCGATAATCTTTCTCAGCAGCTGCGCCAAACCATCAGCGTTGGAAACGGCAAAAAATAAAATCTGTTTTCAGCAAACTTGTTTTGCCGTGGAATTGGCTAAAACCACCGCTCAACGTGAATTAGGATTAATGCATCGGGAAAGGCTGGCTGATGATGCTGGGATGTTATTTATGTTCCCCAAGCCTGGCATTGCCGGATTCTGGATGAAAGAGACGTTAGTTCCCCTTGATATTATCTGGATTGACCATACACAAACCATTCAAGCGATGTTCCTTAATCTACTTCCCTGTCCGGCAGAACCTTGTGAGGTGTACAGGCCAGACGTGGTTATCCCCTATGTCTTGGAAATCCCAGGAGGAAGCGCTGCAGCTCTGGGGTTGAAGGAAGGCGATAAACTTGAATTTAGCTTAGCGGTGGACGCATTTGAGGATATTGAGTGAGGTTAGAATGTGAAGGAAAATTACTGGTTGAATAAAATGTCTGTAAGATAGATAATCCACTAAGTGTATTCGCCTACAAGAATAAATAAAAACAACTCTTTATTTATCTTTATTATGCCTATTATTCTATTAATTATATTATTTTTTACGAGTATCCTATTCTTTTTTCTTATGCTTCATCTACAGTGGTTTATAAAAACTCTCCGAGAAATAGCATCTCTGCACAATCCAACAGGTTATACTAAACTAATTCAAATATGTTTCATATTCCTGTTAACAGCTTTATTTGCCATCATAGTAATCTATTATATGCTTTATCCGGCACGCGTTGATAGAATTGACTTGATCTTAACTGTAATAGTGGGATGGCTAGGTTTGATCATCGGAAGTTTCTTTGGTGAAAAAACTATGGAAAACCTTGAAGAACGGCATCAATTAGGAGCTCGAAAAGCGGATTTACTTATGAAAAAATATGCTTCTTTCTGGATAAAGTCAGTAATCTACAAAAAAAATAATTTTTGTATCTCTGCTCTTGTTTCTTCAGTTTCCTTTTTTAGTTCTCTAGCCTCTTTTACAATTGCTTTTATTGTTGTTTCTCTTTTTTCCATTACAGCTAGAAATCTCTTTTCATTCTTAACTATTTATATTCTACAATAGGCATTATGGAACAAGCAAATAATCTTTATTTTCCTTTCCGGTGTTGTCCTTTCCAGCTTTTCACGTACTTATTTTCCAAATCTTTAAATAACTGGGCTAATTTCTTCTATTTAATGGCTCCTATCAAAGACAGCAAAAGCTTCACTATTAGTACCCAACACCAAGACAATTCCACCAAAGACACCAAAGGCCTCACCG
>JAHFRS010000015.1:5710-12671 GCA_023266155.1 archaeon | reverse complement strand
CGGATGGGCTGGGCCGTGGGTGGAGAAGGTATCGGCATTCCAGGTGCACATCCCGTCATTCTTAAAACGGAAGATGGGGGAGAAAACTGGACAGTGCAACCAATCCCTTCCAGTGTCAGTCGAACAGCAGTCATCGAAGATATTTGTTTCGCCTCATCTAATGTAGGCTGGGCTGTCAGTAGCGCTGATACAATCCTTAAAACCGTGAATGGTGGAGATAGCTGGACTGTGCAAACTGCGCCTAGAAACAGTGCCCCCCTTCTGTATGGTGTTGTCTGTTTGGATGAAGAAACAGCCATCGCGGTCGGATCGCCCGGATATCGCGTGGGTGAAGGTGTCTATGGCAATATTCTCAAAACCAGCAATGGAGAAACTTGGCGAGTTGTCCACAGCAGCGACGATGTTCTTGCTGACGTTTACTTTAAAGATGATGCCGAAGGTTGGGCCGTCGGTGGAAATAGCATTCTCAAAACGAACAATGGCGGAGAAACATGGACTAGCAGAGAAACTGTTGCTGACAGTGGTCTGGCGGACATGACTTGCAGAGATGATACCTGCTGGATTGCGGGATGGGGTGAGAATCTTTTCCGAAAAATTGGTGCCGGAACCTGGACAGCGGTTGATACAAATCAGCTTGGTTTATTCACAGGGATGGAATGGAAAAATTCTACATTAGGCATCTTAACGGGGGAAAATAGAATCCTTGAAAGTTCTGATGGGGGAATAACTTGGAATTTGGCTTCAACTGATATCAGCAGCGGCATAGGGTTACTTCCCGTTGCTTGGATGTATGAAGTTGCCTGTAAATCCGGTATCTGTTGGGCCGTGGGAAGCGATGGCACAATTCTTCGTCGGGGAGAACCTGGACCAACGGCAAGATTCATTCCACCTAATGTCACTTTGCACATGCCGAACGAAACGGGAGAAGAACCGCGTCAGCCACGCCAATGTCCCGCTATAATTGATGACTGTGAAGCGGGTTGGAATCCTATATTTAATTATGATGCTGATGGCTGCGCAGTAAATTATACCTGTCTGCACGCGTCTGAGCCGAGATATCGTGCACAGCTGGCCAACGGCCGGGTCAGAGCTGTTTCACAAGGAAGCACCTGTGAGGAAAATCATGACTCCTGTGCGAATCAAGTTGTGGTGACTCTTAATGATTGTATGGTTGAAATTCTAGGTACGGCCTGTGATATGAGCACGGCAGAAAGTACTCGTGCCTGTCAGGAAGCCTTTGACAGCTGTGCTCCTGCTTACCAGGAGGGGCTGCATTCCTGCACGATGGAATATGAAGGTTGTGCCAGTAATCCGCAACCACCCCGCTGTTCTGATAGTGACGGCGGGAATGATATTTATACACAAGGGGTGTTGCAGGTGTATACACCTTCCTACGGAGAACTGAGGGTCATCGAACAATGCAGCAATGAGCAGGAAATGCAGGAATTGGTTTGCGTGGACGATGATCCGGTTTATGCCTACACCACTGTCAGAATTTCTTGCCCCGAGAATTATGCCTGTCAGGAAGGCGCGTGCGTGCTAGCGGCATTGAATCTGCAAACAGATCTGAGTCCTTTCCTGAGCCATGTGCCGGGACTGGGAAAGTCTGAACGGATCACGATAAATCTTCTTCAAAAAGATGGCAGTTCTCAATCGTGGGGTGTTTATCTTGATGATAATAAAGTCACCAAGATTGTTCCTCAAGAAATTGAAAAAGGGACGCTGCGAGTTTCTGCGACGCAAGAAACGCTGGACAGGATTATTGCTGCTGAGAATCCCGGGGCACAGGCGCTGGCTGCCCTAAAGTCAGGAGAGATTCACATTGAGGGCCAGACTATCGGCAAGAAAATCAAAGTTGGCTTGTTTAATTTAGCGTTACGATGGGGCTTATTGGGGTGAGTTAATAGGGTAAGTCGCTCAGATCCATCCTAAACTCCTTCCCATAATCTTTAAACCCTAGCTTGTGATATAAATTGTGCACCGCTTCCCGTTGATGCCGGCTGGTCGCTAGAATTTTATAACAGCCTTTTTTGCGCGCTTCTTCAATGGCTGCTTGCATCATCTTGGTGCCAAAACTCCTGCCGCGATATTCTTCCTGCACAAATAAATCCTCAATTAAAGCATAGGGCTTGGAATGCAAATCGTTGCGGATGAAATAGACCCAGACGCGGGCAATTTCCTTGCCTTTTTCTGTCATTACTAATTTCAATGATTCTGTCGGAAAGATTTCCTGTTTAAAGTTCATACTTTTGGCCTTGACAATGCATAATATTTAAATATAGTGGAAAATCAGCTCAGACCGATAGCCAAATGGGGGTGGTGAAAAATTACTGTGATTACAGATTCCGCAAAAAAATATCAGGAACAGTATTCTATTCTTCACGCTATCGGTCTCGCGGCGTCGCTCAGCTATGAGCAGCTGCGAAACTTTTCTACAGGAGATACAAAGGTCAGCGAGTTGGAGTTAATAGTAACGTCTGCTGAACCCGATGCTTCAAAAGAAGTCATTTTTGATGCCAGCCAGTATGTCTCAGATTCTCCGCAGGATTATGAACACTTATTTGGATATCGTCAGCCTTCGGCAAGATCTCCTTCTGAGCAGGAAGAATCTGCGTCCTTAGTCTCTTCCGATACTACCTCTGAAACCATGACTAATGAGGAAGCGAATGATACCATTCAAGTATTTCAATATGCGGCAATCCTAGGGACATTCAATGACATTAGCTACATCAAACGACGGCGGTTTGCCTTATGGGCAGATACTAATCCGGCTGAATTGATCTTGTTTCACCGCCTGCATGCTCTCAGCGATGATGTGAATTATTCACGGGCGTTTTGAAAAGGTCATTTCAAGAATATTAGACACTTTACCAAGAGCGTAGTTTGAGATATCTTTTTTTTGTTAATGGTTCATAATCACTATCACCGGTAAGAAGGAGGTCACATCCCGTAAGTGTACAGGTTGCTGCTACAATCGAGTCAATCAAAGGCACGTGAAAACTTAAGGAAAGGCGTGCCGCCTCTTGTGCAATGGCTTTATCCATAAGAATCAAATCTACATGTTCTGACGCTTCCACTCCCTCAAAAAATTGTTCGATAGTGTCTTGTGAAATCCCTTTTTGCATCAGTTTTTTAGTTGCTTCTGCATAGACAATAAGGGGGATAACTATTCTGGTTTTCCCTCCTCTCGTTTCCTGAAGAAGCAGTATGGCATGGGGACTTTTGGAAAAAGCTTCCAGAATAAACCAGGTATCGGCACAATATTTCATGCTCTCTCTCGCCGCCGTTCTTCTTTAACTTCCTTCCAGGCAGCGTGAGCATCAAATAGGGGTGTCTGTGCGATAGCTTCAAGCATCAGATCTTCAGGAAATTTTAGACACTGTTTTCGTAGGAGAATTTCCCCACCTGGCAGATGCGTTACTATTAATATATCATTTTCAACAAGATGATCTTCGTCCCGGATGGCTTTTGGAATAGTAATCTGTCCTTTCTTGGCTAGTTTTACTTTTTCAATCATAACCGTATGAGGTGACATTGATGGGGGAAAAGCAGGCAGAATTTATAAATATTTCGGAAAAATGAGTATATTCTGAAAAATAACAATATTCGGAGAACATCTGTTCCCACTTTGGACTGGCCTAAATGTGTACATTTACTTTTTCCATAATTTCAGCATCTCTTCTTCCATGAAATGTAATTTCCCCGGGATGATTACACAGTAAGGCGGCGGGCCAAAGTTGATTCTTTTGATTTCTTTCACTGTTCCAGCTTTGATCAGTTCATTGTCACTTCCCAGCCGGGCACAGCCTACCACCAACAGGTCATCGTGAATAATTTTTTCTTTTTTTCGCTGTTCAATCTTCTCCAGGGTTTCCAAAGCTTCAGCGATGGTCATAAACTTGTTCTGCTCAGGTTTCAAATCTAAAAGGCACAGCGTATGCGCTCCCCTTAGCAAATTTTCTTGGAGAACTGAATAGGGTGTTTCTACGTGAGGATTATCGTTCAGAAAAGGAATCGAGGTTACCTTGCCAAATTTATACAACTGCAATCCTGTAATTCCTACAGCGGTCAAGATAGACGCATTATGTATCACTTTTACCGACACCTTCTTTTCTTTCGCCAAGCGGAACAGTTCGATATGGGTAGTAGCAGAAAAAGGATCGCCGACAACCAGAAAAGCGACTTCTTTCTTTTTGGCTTCTTCCACAATTTTTTCTGCTCCTTGTTCAGCTTTTTCCCGGTCAATCAGGCTGATTTTTTTCCCGTAAAACTTTTCCAAATCGTGAACGGAACATTGCAACAGGGAGGTGTAATTCTCTAAGTAAAGGTTGTCGCACTTCTTCACGATTTCCAGCCCTTTGACAGAAATATCTTTCTCGTTTGCCAGTCCCAAGCCGATAAGGTAGAGAGTCATTTCTG
The DNA here is from genome assembly GCA_023266155.1 of archaeon. Lineage (GTDB taxonomy): Archaea > Nanobdellota > Nanobdellia > Woesearchaeales > GW2011-AR9 > JAHFRS01. Next base: position 8,252 of record JAHFRS010000015.1, on the reverse strand, counting down.
AACTCCTCTTTGTAACAAATAGTCAATTGATTTTTTGGTATTTGGCCTGTTCTTAAAATCAGTTTCATTAATTTCTAATACATAAGGAACATGTTTTCCATCAAGGATACGAATGATTTTATCTAAATCCCGTATATCTCCTTCTCCCAGAGTGACTCCTTCTTCAAAAACAGTTCCTGCTTTCTGGGAGTATAATCCTCTTCCATCATTCAGATGCACTAAATCCCCAGAATCAAGCTTGGTAACATCATCCAAAAGTTTAGATCCGGCAAAGACGGCAATATCTTCGGGAAAAAGGATCCCTTCATATTCATCTCTTTGTACCGCTTCGTAGATGGTTCGGTTATGACAAATGTCCAGGCAAAGGCTTAATGGTGAATCTTTTATTTGTTCAAATCCCCATTGATGAGTAAGGTAGAACGGATTTCGTAATTGATTAAGCCGTACTCCTCTATAATTTCTCTGATCAGTATCAGGAATATCACCAAATTCAGGAACAGGCGTTGTTTCTACTTTCACAGTTACGCCATGTTCTTTCCCATACGTTGCTATATCTTTCAAACGAGGCTGGATAATTCTGTGGAATTCATTACGCCAGCTTTCTTGGCTTTTGCTGCGAAATTCTTCTTCCGTAACCAACGAGCCGAGATGGAAGGTGATAGTTTTTTGAGTATCAAATGGCAACTGGGCGGCATAATTTACACCTTCTTTAATGTGAGCCACGGCAAACTCGGTCTCGTTGAGAAGATCCAGTTCTGGTAAGGGGATGCAACTCAGCATGGTTAGCAGTGGCCAATCCTTGATTACACTCTGAAATTTCTGCAAATCAGCATACTGCTCATTTCTTTGCTGTAATCCTTTTCGTCCGCCTAAAATTACCAGCATGAGGCCAGGGGCATAACCTCTTCTTGTTAAAGGAGCTTGAAGTTCGATAGCAATACGATTCTGATCTTCAGATGCCGGTGCGGTGGGAATATAAATTTGATTTACCATATTTTTTCCCCCTATCCATCCCTTCTGCTCTGCTGCGGTTGGGTTTTTGATGACGGGTATGGACTCTGTTTTTGAGCGCTGGTTATTTAAATTTACCTGCCGAAAAGCTTAAATAGTACATTGTCTTACTTTTAAAACATGGTGGCAGAAACGATTACGACGCGTCTCCCTCAAGAACTCGTGAAAGAAATTTCCGAAGCTTCCAAGGTAGAACATTTAGGGAAATCAGAGGTGCTGCGCCGACTGTTAGTTCAGGGAATACGGCAGTGGCGCATCCATAAAGCTTTAGAATTCTATCAATCAGGGGTGTTCTCCTTTGGACAGGCCACCAGATTTGCCAAAGTGTCCGTCTGGAGATTCAGCGGTCTACTGAAGGAATATAAAGTTCCCCTACAGTTGGATGCGGAAGAGCTGGAGCAGGAATTCAGGAGCGCCGGATGGTCATAAGCAATACCACGGTAATTCTTTATTTCGTTAAAGTGGGTCGTCCTGACTTGCTCAAGAACTGTTTTACGAGAATCATCATCACTCCGGAAGTGTATGAAGAACTGCTCGCCGGAGAAGAGCAATTTCAGCGGGAGATACTACTGCTTCAGGATCTCGTGGCGGAAGGATACATCCACATTCAGAAAAGTAAAAAGGGGCGTGATTTCGGCTTAGATCAGGGAGAAAACAGTGCTTTATCACTTGGTAGCGAGCTGCAGGAAAAGCTCTTCCTGTCCGATGATAAAGGAGCTCGAAAAGTAGCAAGGATTTTAGGGATCCCGGCACTGGGAACAATAGGCGTATTATTACTCAACCTCAAGAAAGGGAAGCTGCGGAAAGAGGAGGTTCTTAGTCTCCTGGAAGAGCTGATAAGGAAAGGATACTACCTTTCGACCGAATTGTATGGAGAACTAGTGCGAAAGTTACAGTGAATTGTTCGACTGCACTCACGGTCTGCTCAGCGGGAAATTAAAGTCTCTTCACCATATACATCCCTTCCTTTTCATACCCTAACTTACGGTAATATTCCCTGACCCCTACGCCGGAAATCACTACCATCTTAGTCTTTCTTTGCGAACGAGCAATCTCTTCCGCTTTCTCCATCAATCTCTTTCCCCAACCACGATGTTGCACTAAACCTTCTTCACCGATTGCCGTAGCTGTACCATACACATGCAGTTCACGAATCAAGGCGCTTCCTGAAACGATCTCTGGACGCAGATACTCAGCAGGAAATCGCAGTCGGCAAAAACCCAGGAGCAGATCGTTTTCAACATCTTCTGCAGCAATAAAAAATTCTTTCCCGCCAGAGGCCTCATATTCGATAACTTTGATAGTGATTTTATTCCAATCTACTTTTTTTCCTTTTGGCTCACGGCAACGGATACATCGGCATTGTGGTCTATATTTCTCATGGATAAATTGCCGAAAATTAGTGAGGCCAACGCCGGCTTCCCAATATTTGGTAGGCACATCCCGCTGAATACGTTGGATACGGCAATACTCCGGTGTTATTTCTTTGATGGGAACAAGGCGCTCGGCCGCTTCTTGCGTGGAAATGGGC
>JAHFRS010000015.1:0-5610 GCA_023266155.1 archaeon | reverse complement strand
GAGATGGTTCGTACCGGTTTTGTCAATAATTTCTGCTTTAATAGAGGGATATCTTCTTCTGGCGCATTGAGAAAGATTTGAATATTAGTGGGGATAGTTTGAGCTTTATGTTTTAGCGAGATGGCTCGTTTTAATGCAGCAAGTTCTTTTTCGGAATAGGGGTGCTGTTTAATCTTTTCAATCAGTTCCTGATAGATGTTCATAGAAGCTATTTTAGGCTATTTTTTTATTAAGATTATGGGAGGAAATGTGGACTACCGTCCTTTTACATCACAAATACTAACACTATCCCTCCTGCCACCATTCCTCCCCATACCGCCTTACTCCAATGGAATACCTTTAATCCATCCAGCGGGCCAAAAGGAATCATGTTAAATAATCCCAGCCAGGCATTGACGCCAAAGCCAATACTCGTTAGGATTGTCCACGTAGGAAGTAGAAATCCTAACCCTAAAAACAGCAGCGCTAAAACATAATTGGTCACGGCTCCCGCAACACTGATGATACCATTTTCCCTTCTGGTAAGCATGCCAGAGATCATCACTGCACCAGGGGCTGCAAAGATCCAGCCGATAAAAAGTGCCAAGCTTACTGCCAAGACGATCATCTGGTCAAAAGCGCGAAATTCTGCCTGACAGCCATAGCGCTGGGCAACAAATTTATGAGAGAGTTCATGGAGCAGAAAGCCTAATCCGGCGGTACAGAGTGAAATAACGAATAGAATCAGGAACTGGAAAGAAAAGATATTTTCAACTGAACCTCTCAGAACACTTGCTCCGGCATAAATCACGGCAAAGGCAAACGACAAAGCCAGTAAAGCTTTGATGATATCAATCACTTCCGTACGGGACGTTTTCACTTTTCCCCATTTAATCTGTTCCATCGTCTTCCGCCTGCAACCGTTCTGCCACGATTTTTTTCAGCCGTTGAGCCTCTTCTTCAACGGTGACAAGAACGGATAGATCAGCAAAATTATCCTGAGCGCACTCTTGACAATAATAATCAGCAGAATCTTTAATCTTGTAAATCGCTGGCTCATCGCAGATGATACATTTTTTACCCATATTCCTCTCTAAAAAGAAGTTTAGTTTAAAAAGATTACTGAAATTAGGGTGTGGAAAGCATCTTCTCGTTGAATTTTTCTTTTACCTAACCAGAATTCTGCGTGGCCGGTGATTTCTATCTTTATTTTACCTCTTACTTCTTGTATTTGTTTAGCACCTTCGAAATCCTTGCAGTAGCGATCGAAGGAGCTGCGTTCCCGTAGCACACAGTGAAACGACGATTTCACTGGTGCACCAATGAAGTCGTTGCTTCATTGTGTGGGAGCAACCCCTCGCGACGCTCTCGAGGTGTTTCTTGCGGGGATTTCGACCTTATGGTGCTAAACAAATACTACTTCTTCAATAAAAAATCTTTCAGCTCCTCAATTTCATGCTCCGTTACCGCACAACCATTATATTTTGTCGCCCAGAGTACCGAATCCAGCAGAATTTCCCGGCCATCTTTTCGCAGCGGGACATAAGAATTCAGTAAACCTAATTTATAGGCGACGCCGACCAATTCCACCGAGCGGATGATGGTAATATTATGCAGCTGGTCGCTGAATTTTTTCATGGTTTGCAAATTAACGCTGACCTCATTCTGGAAACGATGCTCTAACAATTTTTTCATTTCCTGCCGGTTTTCAATAAATAAGCGTAACGTTCTTTCGTCCATGACAACGGTCGCATCTTTCAGTTGCAACGCTGATGCCACCGATTCAATTTCTCCCGACTGGATGATGTCCAGCGTTTTGTTTTGGATACTGAAAGAACTATTAGCCAGCTGCTGTAATTGTTTGACCCTATCCATCGGCACGGCAGAATAGACCTCTAAAATTCCTTCTCGAATCAATTTCATCACCTGTAACGCTTCAAATTCAAACCGCCGCACCGTCAGCGGACGTTCTATCAGTTCTCGCTGCACGGCTGGTGTAATATAAAAAGTGCTATTACTTTTCTTCTTCAGTTCCGGCAGAATCCAGCTCAGGCGGGAAACAACGAGCGAAATGATCGGTCCGGCATCAAAGAAGAAAATCTTCGTTTTTCTCTTGTCCGCTCCAGGTTTCATCTTAATTTTTAACTCCAAACAGTTTCAAGGCCACCATCACTCTTTTTTTGACGGGAAAAGTTTCATCATGCTGGGTTAATACCACTGTCTTTCCGGCATAGGGCTGCAGATCCCAATTTGATAAGCCCATCAATCCGGCGGCCTGCCCGATTGATAAACCTCGCTGCAACAAGGCCTCCCCTTTCTTGATTCTTGCCGCCTGCATCACATCCTGTAAATGTTCTTTGACTTTCGTATCAGATTTTCGGACAATTTCATACAACCTTTTGATGCTGCGGTTATAGTGGCCGAGGTCATAATGCTGCAAGGCGTTTCGGGCTGCTTCCAGTTCTTTCAGAAGATTGGTATACTCTTTTGGGCTGATGGTGTTGATGATTTTATAGAGTGAATAGAGCAGCACGGTGATGGAAACGAGTTCCAGATCTTTATGCACGGCGATATCTTCAATGGCATGACTGCTTAACGTTTCAAGTTCCGTGACATCTTTCGTTTCCCTGGTTTTAAGAATATCCACGGCTTTACTGAGATCATAGAGAATCTCTTTCAGGATTTCCTCTTTCATAGGTGGAGTAAAGTTTATGGTTTTATTAAGGTTTGGGTTAGATTTTTAAAGAGGACAGAGTTTTGTTGTTACAATGGGCCGGTGGTCTAATGGTATGACACGTCCTTGGCAATCAATACCAATCTGGACGAGACTCCGAGTTCGATTGGCAAGTTAAAAAGATAACTGTTGCGAAAGTCTCGGCCGGTCCATATTTTTACTCTTTCAGAAGTTCTACCAACCCTGAATGATCTCGGCTGGTTTCCACGTCAAAGTTATGGTGTTTTTGTAAAGGCGCAGGGGCTACATAAATACTTAACACAGACTTTATTTTCTGCTGACGCTGACAGGAGCGTAATACGTCAACCATGTCCTGATCATCACTGGAATCACCACGAACCAGATACTGTTGAAATTGGGGATAGCGCTGGACGAATGCTTCCATGAAGGTCTGCTTGTCGGTGATTTCAGGGAAGATGGCCCAAAATCCAAACATTTCTGCGTAAAGGGCAGCAATCTCGAGAATGGTTTTTGTCACATAACATTTTGGTGCGGAAATATAACTATAAAATTGTGTCACGCCGGGATAGAATGAATTAAGCACGACGTCAGGTGTAATCATTTTTTCGATTTCTTTTCTCTCCTCCGGCCGTTGCAGGAAGGTTTGCACATATTTTTTCCACAACGCAGATTCCGCGTTTCTTCCAGAGCGCAGTCGCTGTTGGACAGCATCTAACAGCCAGAGACGGTATGATTTCTCCTTCAGCATTCGTTGCGGCCAGTGGTCAAAGGCAACGTATTTTGACGGGGAATGGCAATCAGTTTCATCTAAGTCAGAGATACAGATGTCGGCCTGTTTTACTGATTGTTCAATGTTGTAACGTGTGAGGCCATCACGGGCTGCAACCCAGACCTTATTTTTCGGAGGGGTAATAAAGTACATTTTGTGCCGTTAACAGCCTGCTTCTTTTAAGCATTTCTACTCTGTGGTAGTTATTTGACGAAAAGTTTATAAAAAGCCTCTTTCTCCTCAGTACCATGGCCAGTTCCAGGAAAATTCGTAGTTTTGCGGAATATGATCGCATCAGGAAAGAACGGGAAGAACAGTTCCCACAGCAGGTGGAATCTGAATTAGAGCAGCTGATACTCAAAGATCTTCGGCCAAATTTTGTAGATGTTAAAATCGGCGGCAATCGTTTGACTTTAGTAAAATTTAAATCCATCAGAGATATCTTTGATGTGGTCTTTCACGGTTCTAATGCACTACACCATCAAGCAGACCAACGTAGGAATGAATTTAGACCAAAGACTGAACAAACACTTGTCCTCACCAATTTCCAGGAAAATGTTCAAGACTTAATTCGCTGCGGTGTATACCTTGCTAAATCAACGCAAGCCCTTCCTTCAGATGATCAGCAGAGCTTTTACAGCAGATTTGTGGATCAAGTGCAGTACTTAGTGAGTCATAGAAAATATCAGGAATTATATGAAGATGCTCCAAACTTAAGTTCATGCTTACGGCGTTTCCATTATCCGCAGCAGCAGACAGATTTAGACTCATTTGAAACAGTGCTAACTAGCCTACGAAAAAAAAACTATCTCTCACCTGAAAATGTGAAGACGATTTATGAACTATTAACAAAAAAACCTCTACTAACAGTTCCGCCAACTCCCCGTGCCTCGGCAAGACTCCAAACACCTGCACCAGTCTCTGTGCCATTAGAAGAAAATGGAACTGTACAGGAAAAAATGGAATATCTTACTGCTGTTTTCCATCTAGAACGAGATGTTGCCGCTCGATATGCCGGAACCATTTTGATATCAAATATTGATCAATTCCATAATGGGCTTGTTGCTGCTGTCGGCAGCGTTGATGCTCAGCGTATCGTTCAGTACAATCCTGATATCCTGTTATACACCAACAACAATCTTGCAGGGAGATACCTTCGAGCAATTACCGTGGTGCAGGAAAGAATCAGGAGAAATGGAGATAGGATTAGATTAAAAGAGAAGTATGGCCCGACCCAACATCCAGAAAAATATGCGAGCTTAGATGCGCTCTTGAAGCTCAAAGAAGAATTGATGCCCACTTTTTCTTCCGAACAGGCAGCTGCTCCCCTAACACCATCAATTGATATTTCAACGATTGAGATTTATAAATATCAAGTATTGCATCGACATGAAAGTGTGATGCGCAGGCTGGATGCTTTGATTGAAACCGGTTCTGTACAGGTTACTCAGCATGAACACTGGAGTGGAGATGATACCACTGCTGGTGCCCGTAGCAGAAATATTCTTAAAAAGATGAAATGTCAAATTTCCGCCGTATTTCAAGAACTTGGTCGAGAACGGCCAGAATTGATTATTAATCACGGGCAGTATACTTTATCTATGCCTGATCAGCAGAGTCGTCAACTGCTGCGGCAAATTCGAGATGAAGCCTATAAGATTCAAAGATAATAAATGGGCCGCTAAGACATAAGGGGACACCCCTTATCAACCCCGAAAGCTACGCTAAGAAAAGTAAATGGGGCCGCGAAGAATTTCTCAAACAATGGAGATTGCTTGTTTCGAACTCCGGTCTTACCCACCCCAAGGGCAAATCCTATTGCCTACGGGCACTCGCGTTGGCTCGTGCCAGCACCAGGCTAGACTACGGCCCCAATGATTGAACGGAAAGAAATAACTGATTTAAAAACTATTCTATAGAAAATGCCAGATTAATGCCTGATTAAACTTTTGGTTGAGGTGATGGCCAAATTCTACAGAGCCTTTTACACCCAAAACCTTAATAAATAATCTTCAAGAATGGGGTTGTATGGCGGTGTAGCTTAGCCCGGTTCATAGCGCCACGCTCATATGGGCTGAACGATAAAGCTTCAGCGAATGAAAATTAAACGGAGTGACGTGGAAGTCGCGTGTTCAAATAGTGGCGCCCAAAGCCATCATGCTTCGAA
>JAHFRS010000014.1 GCA_023266155.1 archaeon | reverse complement strand
CTATTCCCCGCGCAGAGTACGGTCGGTCTGGAGCTTTTTTAATATTCAGCGAAAGACCTGCTGATGAATGCGCTTAAAAACTCCGCAGGGTTTTTCAAGGTAGAAATATTCTCGTTCTTACTGGCTAAGCTTTACAGAAAGCAGTACGCAAACCAAAATCGCCAATCACCATCTGGACACCATCAGTATAGCGTTGATGGTCATAAGACAGCCCGTCGAATAGATATGATTTGCGTACTCTAATATTTAAATGTCAAAAACCGCAAAAGCTGAGCTATAAGTTAGGCTTCTCACCAGTTCAAAACCTTCCTAAACTCACCTGCTCCTCCATTCTTTTGCCTTTCAGTTTTCTCATCATCTCATCATCTTTCTCTAACAACGCCTGAATCTCCCGCGCCCGGTTAACCACTTCAGAGGGCAGTCCCGCTAATTGAGCGACATGAATCCCGTAACTTTGATCTGTGCCACCCTCAACCAATTTCCGCAAAAAAATAATTTCATCTTTAACTTCACGAACGGCTAAATTATAATTTCTGATGCGGGGACAGTGCTGTGTCAGTTTGTTCAGAACGTGGTAATGGGTGGAAAATAACGTTCTAGCTTTGATCTGGTGATACAAATGTTCAGCGACACTCCAGGCGATAGCGACGCCGTCAAAGGTGGACGTTCCTCTGCCAATCTCGTCAAGGATGATCAAACTTTTTTCTGTGGCATTATTAAGGATGGCCGCCGTTTCACTCATTTCAATCATGAACGTTGATTGCCCGGAACTCAAGTCATCATAGGCGCCGACTCTGGTAAATATCCGATCGACGATACCCAACACGGCTTTATCTGCCGGGACGAAAGAACCAATCTGGGCAAGAAGAACGGTTAAAGCTACCTGTCGCATCAAAGTGCTTTTCCCACTCATGTTTGGGCCAGTGATGATTATCATTTCTTTTTCATCTAATCTAATATCGTTGGCAATGAAGTTGGAAGTCATTCGTTCAATCACCGGATGGCGAGAATGGTGAAGATGAATGATGGCGTGCTCCACCAGTTCAGGCTTTCGATAATTATTTTCTGCCGCGACTTTCGCCAGGCAACATAGAACATCCAGCACCGCAACTTTAGAGGCAGCATCCTGAATTTCACTGGTGTGCTGTACAATTTGTGTCAGCAGGGCCTGAAACAAAGTATATTCCAATTCCACAATTTTTTCTTCGGCACTGAGAATTTTTTCTTCCCATTGTTTCAATTCTTCGGTAATGTAACGCTCGGCATTTGCTGTCGTTTGTTTCCGGAGGTAATGGCGGGGAACTAAATGAAGATTTTTCTTGGTAATTTCAATGAAATAGCCGAAAACGTCGGTATAGCCAATTTTTAAGGTCGAAATTCCCGTACGTTGCCGCTCCTGCTCTTCCCACTGCTGTAAATAGTCTCGCCCATGCGTTTTGATTTTTTGCCATTCATCCAGTTCGGAGTTATAACCTTGCCTTATGATCCCTCCCTCCCGGATGGTGATGGGAGCATCATCACGAAGAGCGGCGGCGAGCATGGAAGTAAGGGCAGAAAAATCAGGAAGAGTGGCTATTTCTGTAAGCAAGGGGTTTGATGATCCCTGAGATTGGTGGGGAAGTGGTGAGGATCCCTGAAGTAATGAACTTATTTTTTGTTTGACCAGTGGCAAGAGTTGGAGTGAATTTCGCAGAGCTAGCACCTCGCGGGGAGTCGCGTTTCCATAATTTACTCTACTGATCAAGCGTTCCAAATCTTGGATAGCAGAAAGTCCTACCATGATCTCTTCCCGTGCAATAATGTTTTCTTTCAGTGCCTGAACCGAATCCAGCCGTTGATTAATTTTATCTTTCTGCAGCAAGGGTTGTTTGATCCAGCGGCGTAACAGCCGAGCGCCCATCGCGGTCATGGTATGGTCCAGCACGGACAATAAAGACCCCTTCAGTGAGCCGTCACGGATATTACCCAGCAGTTCCAAGTTACGTATCGTCGTAAAGTCCAGCAGCATCGTCTCCTGATTATGACGATGAGTTATCTTTTTGATATGACTTAACGAATTTTTTTGGGTGCTGATCAGGTAATGAAGCAAAGCTCCTGCGACCGCCGTCGACAAGCTGCGTTCGTCGAGGCCAAAAGAGGAAAGAGTCTGAAGTTGAAAGTGCTGCCGCAGGATTTCCGCCGCTTTCTCCGGCCGGAAAAAATAATCTTCCAGCGTCGTGAGGAAACAGCCCTGACGTTTGAGCTGTTCCAGCAATTCTCTATCGACCTGTAAGCTTTGCGGAATGATGCTTTCACGGGGATTTAACCGGGCCAGTTCATGAAACAGTTGCGGCTGGCCACGAATACTGGTGACGGAAAATTCGCCGGTGGAAAGGTCACAGCTGGCTAAAGCATACTGGTCGCCAAATGATGTGAGTGCCACAAGATAATTATTTTCTTTTTCATTCAGCAGAGAACTTTCGATCACTGTTCCGGGGGTGACGATGCGAACCAAGCCTCGTTTGACTAACCCTTTCGCCAATTTAGGATCTTCCAGCTGTTCGACGATGGCAACTTTAAAGCCTTTTTTGACCAGCCGACCGAGATAGGTATCCAGGGCATGGAAGGGAACACCCGCTAACGGCGCGCGTTTTTCACCCTTTCCTCGAGAGGTGAGAGTTATTTCTAATTCCCGTGCGGCGGTGATGGCATCCTCATAGAACATCTCATAGAAATCGCCCATGCGGAGCATGACCAGACAGTCAGGGTGAGATCTTTTGACTTCTAAATATTGTCGCATGCCGGGAGTTAACTGCTCTGGCTCAAAGTCAAGGATGCTGGACTTGTTTCCCTGACTTCCCCCGATTTCATCGCTCATGCTCTCTTGAGAAGAGGCCTTTTTTTAAAGATTGTTGTGGTTGAAAGTTACAATGGCGAAAAAGTTTAATCAGAGATACCTTTTTATAGCGGTCTTCCTTTTCTGATGTTATGGAACAGTTGATTGAAATTGTAAATACATTGAAGAGGAACCCATTGGTAGAATCAGTTATTCAGTTTGGCTCATCGCTGGAGAGTAAGGATTATGGCGATATTGATCTCTGTATCTTTACCACAACATTACTCTCGCTACGGCAGAAGTTGCGTATAATTACCGAATTTCCGGAGAAATACGACTTTAGTTTCTACGAGGACTTGCCTCTGCATATAAAAAGGGAGGTCCTCTTTAATGGAAAACTTCTCTTTACCAGAAATGATGATCGAATCTTTCAGCAGTTTTCCTACATCGAATTAGAATACCCGCGATATAAAGCTTTTCTGGAAGAGTACCATAAGGAGATGATGGCGACAGTATGAGACCACTCGATTCAAAACACATCCAAAGGATTAATGATAAGCTTGACCTGATTGTGCGCTACCATGAAGAACTGATGGAAGATTTGCCTTCTCAAGCCACTTTCAGGCGAAATCGGATCTCCCGGCGGGCCGTGGAAAAAACGATCGAGCTGATTGCTGATTCCATTGTTGATGTCGTGATGATGATTATTTCTGGGAAAGGATTGGAACGGCCCCCTGAAGCACGGGAAAGCATCACGACCCTTTCAAAGTATGGGCTGCTTCCCGAGAAGTTAGCACAACAAATCAAAGAGCTTATCGGTTTACGTAATTTGCTGGTACATCAGTATGCGAAAGTTGATGAAGATCGGGAGTTTCACGATATTGAAGAAGACCATCAAGATGTCCTGGAGTTTGTACGGGAGATGGAAAAGCTGCTGCGGAAAGAAAAGATCAAAGAGAAAAGTCAGAAGAAGTTTCCCCGAAGCTTTAAATAGTGGTTTAGGCCTACTTTTCTCCTTATGCCAAAAAGAGGACAGGTGACGATTTTCTTAATTATAGGTATCATTCTCCTCGCGGTGTTTGCCGGCGTGTTTTATCTCGTTTCTTCACTGGAAAAAGGCCGACTGGAGACAGAATTAGCATCACCTTTAGCCCTGCGGTTAAAACCGCAAATAACTACTTTTATCGAAAGTTGTCTGCGGGAAACTGTTACTCCGGCGATGTATCTGCTGGGAATACAAGGTGGTATCGTTTACCCTGATGATCCGACCACCATTCTTGTCACGGAAAATGCGTTGATTAATTACGGCTATCTGAATGGCGTAAACCGACTTTCTCTTGAGAAGATGGAGCAGCAGCTGAATCGTTATGTCGAAGAAAATATTAATCCTTGCCTGGATGATTTTTTTGTTTTTGCCAATGAGGGAATTACCGTTACGGAAAAGAATGTATTGAAGGCTGATGTTAAGATCGGATTAGAGGATGTCACGGTGAAGGCGAAGTATAAACTGAAAGTGGCTTTGGGTGATGATTCTTTCCAGATTGAGGATTTCTCGAACAGTGTGCCGTTGAGGGTGGGAGCGGTTGTTAGGGAAGCACGGAACGTTATTCAAAGTCATCAGCAAAATCAGACTCGTTTACTGGCCTATGTCCCCCAAGATGAGAACTACTTTTTATCATCTTTTCCCTTTGATTCCCGGACGTTTATTTATTCTCTCAGCGATAAAAGTTCTGTGACGGATAGTGCTCCATTTACATTTATGTTTGCCATTAAAGATGATGCCATCAATTCTGCCCCGGAGTTAACCTATATCCCCAAACAGGTCATCCAGAAAGGATCTTCTTTTTCGTATCAGTTAACGGCCAAGGATGCCGAAGAGGATCTCCTCCGTTTTTCTTCTGATTCAATATTATTTCCGGTAATGCCAGATGGTGTTATTAGTCAGACTGCCACTCCGGTCGGGATGTACGTCGTTAAATTTAGCGTTGAGGATGTTCAGGGGCTTAAAGATGAACAGCAGGTTAGAATAGTGGTGAAAGATGAATAACAAAACAAAGTATTTGCTGGCACTATTACTGTGGGTAGTGGTTTTCCTGTTTTCTTCTCTGGCGCAAACTGATGTTTCCACTCCCTCAGCAGCTCCGGCAGAACCAGATTACTCGCAGATGAACCAAGAACAACAATTACAATGGCTGGATAATTCTGCCAACTGGGGTAGTCCTGATTTTTTTTCCCGGGCCCAGAATTATCCCGGTTTTTTTGACCGGCCGGAATTTAAAACTAATGCCGGGAATTTTTTGGGACCTAAAGATACTTTTACGAGTCAGGATACTCAAATTGCCTGGGAATATCTGAACAGAATTTCTTTTACTGGTAATGAGCAGGCCATCTCCATCGGCGATACTTTCTTCTCCGGTGATTCGACGACAGTACACCAATACCTTCGTGGAAATTCTGGCAAAGTGCAGGAATTCTTTCAGGCGCGCTGGGGGCCCTCATTTACATTAGCAACAGTGAGCCCAGACTTTTCGTATAGCAAAGATGGCATGATGGTTAATGGGCAAAAGACTATTCCATTAGAGCAATACCAAGCAAATGTCCAGAGGATTGACTTAGTGGCAGATGGTTTTTGTGTGACATTTACGGGCGGAAAAAACAGCTGTTTCGGCGGCACGGGTGAGGGTTTGGTAAGTTATGATTCGGAGACCAAAGCTTTCACGATGAGTGATGGTCAAAGTCACAATAACCAATTCATTCAGCCAGAAGTGAAAGAAGGAAAGACGCCAGTACCGGGTCGGTTTAATATGGCGGCTGATGGAACGATTACCGTTGACGGTCCTGCCCGTGGTGTTGTCTTTGTCCAGGGTGAGAGAGTACAGTATGACAATCGGCGGGGATTGCTTATTCTGGAGGGTGATGGTGATTTTTCATCCCAGAATGCTGAAATTATTACACGGGAATTATTTATTGACGGTGCGGCCAATTACAATAAAGCAGCCAGAGAATTAAACATCTGGAATCACGGCGATAGTACATTAGGAAATGTCCGCAAGGGGGAAACCGTGGCCATTTATCTTGATGGTTCAGCAGAAAATGTCGGCGTAACATCTCAGGGACAGAAAGGTGTAAATGAAGTCGTAAAAATTCATCTCGATGCCGCTTCACCTTTTTCTCGTCATCAGGAACGGGCCGCAGAGCCGGATAAAATACAACCTCCACCACCCGCGAAAGAGCTGCGCGAGAGAGCCAGAGCAGTACCGCCTCAGCCCAATTCCCTGGGAGAAAATGGGGAAGTCTGGATCAGAAGAACGGCCAGTAATAAACTGGTCGTGATGGCAAAAGGGAAAGCGGACGTTGGTTTTTATCGTGATAATGTTTTGCTGTTGAACCGGCCTTATTACCGCGGTACTGACGGAAAAGCAGAATTTGACCTGAAAAGAAATGGAGATGTTGACCTCGATGTTCGTGGAAAAGGGATTTACAGTGATGATCAGTATGGGAACGTTAAATACGAGAGTGGCCAAGTTACTGTACATAGTGGTATTGAAAATAAGCAGGATGGCGCTTCCGTGGCCCTACGTCGCTTTGGCAGCGGAACCGGAAAAGATACAGATATCATGGATGTTGCTTGTTTTGGCTGTGGAGCTGGCCAGGCAACTTCTGTGGTAAAAACGATTGCCTTTGGCGAACGATTGGAAAGAGGAAATCGCCTCTTTAGCAGCGTTGGCAGTACTGATTTCAATATCAATGTCGTGATGGGCAATGCTGGTGTTCTGACCATTGATCCTTCTTCGTCTCAGATGGGAGCAATTGCGGAAGCTCTAAAAGGCAATACAGCCATTCTGGAACGATACTTGGATATGAGTCTTAGCAGCGAGTCCCGCAGCCAGGATGGAACTCCGACTTCACAGGAATATCTTCGCATCAGTAAACCAGAAGGAAGTCAGGGACTTAGTCTGTATCGGGAACTCTATCGTGACGGAAAGAAAATTGACATCGTTCCTCCTCCGATCAATCTCAATGTCGGGGAATCCGTTGGTGAGGCCATTATCATTACTTCTGAGAACAATAAGAAAAATGTGCAGATATTATTAAACCTTTTACAGCAGAAGAAATATGGAGAACTGGATTCTGCCGGATTGAAATTTGATGCTGACCCGGATTTACGACGGTATCTGAAGGAACAGACGAGAATAGATATTGATTTGGTGAATAATCCTGAGTATCTGGGCCAGATTCGTGCTGCGGTCAGACAGCAGCAGGAGTTTGTGGATTTCCGTGATCGATTGGCACAGGATTTTGGTGTCCAGCTGAATGAGCAGGGTAGTTGTATTGCTCCGCCGGATTGTCAGGATCAAATTAAAACAGCTTTGAACAAAGGATCCACTTTAGGCTATGTATACACTGCCGCGCGAGTGAGATCTCTGCAAGCACAAAACAGTGAATGGACGGCATTAAAACAATCTGAGGGGCTCGAGGGGAAAGAAAGCAATGAAATGCAGGAACAACGTAAATTCAATCAGAAGCAGATAGTGGAATTACAGCGTGTGCGTGCCCAGATGGACACTATCAATGAACATCGGGAGTCACAACGACGGGAGCGAGAAATAAAGCGGGACATAGAAACCAATGCACCCGTAGAAGGGTTTGACGATGCGGAATCAGACGCAGCTGCCCTTCATGACCAGATGCGAAAGATTAAAGAGCGATTGCAAGGGACCGAACAGCAGATAGTTCTGTTAACCGAAGAATTAGATCAACTCCCTACAGCGACAAAAGAGGTTACAGGATTTGGCAGAGGTGTGGGAGGTGAAACTACTGAAATTATCCGGCAGGTTCCTTTAACATCCGAAGAAAAAGCCACAAAAGAAAAACATCTTCGGGAAAATATAGCCCAGTTACAGCAGCAGCAGAATGGCCTGGATGCTTTTCAAGGCGCGACGGAAGAGGCAATAACTGATCTCACGTCACAGTATGTCGGTGAACGGCCGGACAAAGCGGCGGAGCTGGCGTTACAGGCCGGCGATACGGTGTTAGCCAGAAGTATCGCCGTAGAACGGCTGATTCCTCTTGCTTCTGATAAAGGAAAAGTCATTTTGGTGGAGGCAGCACTGAAGGAAGGCAATCTCCCTGAAGCGTTCAATTATAGGGCAGTCATCGAAAGCGTGGATGAGAAAAATAAGGCGTATCACTTGATTAATGGATTTTCCGATAGGCTGATCAATGAACAGTTAGGAGGACTAAACGAGAAAAATCAGAATTACAAAAAACAAGCCTCGGAAGATCTTTCTCGCGATGATAGTTTCTTAGATTATTTTGGCAGATACTATGGGGGGGTCGTTGTGGGGACAGTGGCTTCTGTTCTCCCGGACGTAAATTTTGCTGATCCAAATTATGTGGATTTACTTCAGGATCAACGCTTTAAGGCCCATCGCATTCTCTATGAAAATGCCCATGCCTCTGAGTTTGCTCTTGTAGCCTACAAAAATGCGAGGGATCAAGGGAAGAGCCCGTTGGAAGCATTGCGGGCTGCCCAATCATTTGCTGGTGGAGATGTCGATTTCCATCTGGCACTCGAGCGTCAGCTTTCTGGGCAGGATATTTCTCGTGAGATGCAGGCAAAAATACGATTAGATGAAGTAATGAAAAAGGTCACATTACATAATGGAGACACCTTTGTAGCTGAGAATGAGTTTGAGGCACTCACCCGTGAATTTTCTGATACTGTTGCTGGCCAGAGAGCAAAACAACTCGATGAAGAGCTGGACCAAAAAAAGGGAATTGTCACGGCTCGAACTCTTGACAAATACCGGGACATTGCTATCCAGATTTCTTCTCTTGACAATTTTATTCCTTTTGCTACTGCTGCTAAACTTGGTCGCGTTGCTGTGGAGGCGGGAAAAGCTACCCGAGCCGGCATCATGATTGCTAAAAGTGCCACGAGGTTTGCAGAAGCAGTCAGAGCCACAGAAATAGCTAAAAGTGTTGCCACAACGATAGATGTAGCTGCAACACCATTTCGTGCCATTGGTCGTTCTGCCGGCGAGAATATCGCTGGAATTCAACGTGCGTTGGAAACAACAGGAAGAGAATTAGCAGACAATGCTGTGCAGGCCGAGCATGCTGTAGAAGCAGCACGAGCCACTGGGAATGCTGAAGAGGTAGTGCGTGCCGAACAAGCTTTAGCAAATGCACGTGTGGTCCAGCAGGCACATGGAAGAACAGCAACTTCTAATTTTCTCGTTCGAGATCGAGGAGTTACTGCTGAACATCGTGAGGCACTGCGAGAATATAGTGAAGCATCACAACAACTAAAAACTGCAATAGAAACTGGAAGTCCTGTTCCCAGAGAAGTAGCTCAAGAAGTGCTTCGAACTGCTGACCGAGCGGAAAAAGCTGCCTGGGGCGCACGGCTGGAAGATAACGTAGTAGCAGCAGTTCGTGGTCGCTCGGCAGAAGGGAGAGTTCTGCAAGTCCAGGATGATCTTAGGGGATTACAGGGGTTAGATGTTGATATTAGTCCTAGACCAGGGGATTTGGCGGTCGCCGGCTGTGCCCTCTGCAACTTGGAACCCGGTGCTCCGCCAGGAAGATTTCAAGGTAGGAATTTCGACTATGAGGCTTCTCATCTGCCTCCCGCAGATCAGCAACGAGCACGAGATATTGCTGCAAGGTTGGAACAAAACCTGGATGCGAGCGAAGTTACCTCATCTGAAATCCGCGAGATTGCCGGAAAAGCAGATGCTGCTCTTGCTGCTCGATTTGATCAGGCCTCATCGGCTAATGTGGCTGCCCGGGTGATGGATGATTTACGTGAACAAACAAGTGTTGGAAGATCCAACGGTGCCCTTCCCATCGTGACACCGGACGCCGCGGCTCATGGTGCCTTAAATCCAAGACCATTGCGGGCAGCAGAGGCAACCCCGGCAGAAGTCCGCCTGATGAAAAGTACTCCCTCTGGCAGTGATTTGGAAGAACTGATAGCCCGTACTGCGACGCCTCGTGATGATGAGTTGGCGAGATTACTTCTTGATCGGCAGGAAGCATTGCAGGCAGGGAATTTAGCGGAAGCTCGAAAAATAGATTTTGAAGTTGTCCGACGCGTACAGAATCATGGAGAAGTAGTACAGGAATTACGAGCCGCGGGTGCCGAAGATACTGCTCTCGCTCGATTGTTAGATGATTATGTCGAAGCAGGCGGTGACCTCAATAAGAATACTGATTATCTGACAGTAAAACCGGCACCTAACTTAGCAGCAGATGTAGAGCAGGCCATTACCGGAAGGGTGGCGCAGAAGGCGGAAGTAACTACAGTGCCAGAAAAGCTTAAAGTAGGGGGACCAAAAATTAGTCCCAGTAAAGCTTCCTTAGATTTACGAGAAGGCCGCGTTTACACCAGCGAGCAGGCCAATTCGCTGGAAGGGAAAATTATCCAGTTACAGGAACAGGATGGAATAACAACAGTACTGGGTCCTCAATTGGGAGAAGGTTCATTTGGTGTTGTTTATTGTTATAATCCAGAATGTAGCAAAATTATTAAGCTGCCTATTTTTGATCCTCTTCATCCGGGAATTACGCCGCGAGAATCGTTGTTGCAACTGCAAGCGGAAGTTTTACGTGGCGATGCGTTAGAAAAAGCTGGTATTCGTACCGCGCGTATTCTCAATCCAGATCCAGACGCACGATATTTAGTCAAAGAATTTGTGGAAGGGCCGACAGTTTCCAAACTATTAAAATCTCAGGAAGGCCGATTGACAGAAGCGCAAATTAATAGTTTGGCAGAGATTTACCAGAGTTCGATTCGCCATGGCCTTCCCCTTGATGCACACCCAGGGAATTTTATCTGGGATAAAACTACTCAACAGTTTGTCCTTATTGACAATGGGTTTGGCAGTGATACGTTACTGGAGACAACTTGGCAGGAGCGATTCTTTAACGATAATCCTGATGGATGGGCACGATTTCTGGAAAAAACACAAGATGTTCATGACCCCACAAAATTTACCAGATACGATGTTGGCGGTCAACAATATGTCTATCTCTCGACACCTGATGATGCTGGCTGGTTTGCTGTCAAAAAGAAATGGGGGGGCTTGTTTGGCACAAAATATGAAAACATTGAGACCCTTGTCAATGAGATTCCCCTGGAAGAATTGTTAACTTTAGAATCAAGGCGATTAGGTATTCCTCTTCATGCGGGGGCAGAACTTACCGGAAATGCTCTCTTTTCATTGGATGCCGTCGTTAATGGAAAAATTGTGCAAACGTTCATTGACCACCCCGAGGAAGTGCGGCGGCTCGTGAGCAATGATGTCATTGAAGGATTGCGGAATTCAGGACTGTTTCCGGCCAACAGAATTTCTATCACGCCACTGGAGAGACCGATAGTTTCATCAGAAAAGTTGGTTGAAGTAATGGAAGAACCGTTGAGTACGCAGTAAAAAAAATTATCCCATGTAACCATCAGTGCCTTCTTTGGCCGATAAGTCAGCAGAAAACTCTGAAAACTTCGGCTTATTTTTTCTCAAGGGGTAATAATCTTCAAAGAAGGAATTCGTTCAAAATGTTCTTTGTTATCGGTAATTATTTCCGTAATACCATTGGCTAACGCTACTCCGACTATTAAACAATCAGTCTCGCCGATTTTTTTTCCTTCCCGGGATAGTTTTTCGGCGGAGTTCTTCCAGTCTACTTCTCTCCTTTCGTCGCTCGTGAATCCGTCCCTTCATTTTTCCTGCAGTTTCCTCAGAGAGGTCCTTCCAGGCACCGGCAAATTCCATAATGCTGCTTTTTGTTCGAACCAATCGCCGGATCTCGTCAGAAAAGCTTTCCTTCGGAACTTTGAAAGCGACCAACATTTTGTAGACATCGTCCATAATAGAGATCGTTTTTGTGGCCATATGGTCTGTGTATGTATATATGTATTAATATCTTTCGCTGTACAGTAAAGAACCTCAAAACCACTCTAAAGTAATAAAAACACAATATTTATAAAGAACCACTGGTTTTAATGATATTAAAGATAGAGCGAAAAATACAACCATGCCTAAGGACATGCCTAAACTGGAATCGCCGTTGGTGCGGGAGAGGCGCGGCGAAGCGTACCTGGTCACGCCTCAAATAGCCGAAGGCCTGGACTGGGTGTTTACCGACGACACGGTGCTGGCAACAGAAAAACTGGACGGCACTAATGTCAGTATTGTCATTGACCATGGGCAGATTGTGAGTATCTGGAACAGGACTGAACAGATTCCGTTCTTTAAGAAGGGCAAGTCACACCTCATCGAAGGTGTTCTCGAAGCTTTCAAGAAAGGTTACTGCGACCTTCCGGACGGACAGCATTTTGGCGAACTTATCGGCGAAAAGGTCAATGGCAATCCGCATAAAATTCAGGGACACCTCTGGGTTCCTTTCACGACATTCTGCCGGAAGCATCTGGCCTACAACAGCTGGGGGAAGTATCCTAAGGACTTCGAAACTTTGAGTAAATGGTTCAAGGACGACCTCTTTTCGCTGTTCGTGCGCCGGAAGGGAATGGTACAGCCGGCAGAAGGCATTGTCTTCGTGCAGCCTTCCACGGGAAAAATGGCCAAGCTGCGGCGGGACATGTTTGACTGGTTTGACGGGAAAAAGCATAAAATGGATTAAGATGGGGAATCGGAGACGCTGCTATCAATAGAAGATTCGCCTAAACGAGGAGAAACTATTTTCTTCGAGAATGCTTTCCTGATTATTCTTTCAGCACAACCTGAAAGTTTGTGGTTGCACTACACTACTTTTGATGAAAGTTCGTGGTTTTGAAAAGAAATCTTTATAAAGAGATAATGGCTTTTTACTCCAGCCTTTACTCCAGTCT
>JAHFRS010000100.1 GCA_023266155.1 archaeon | reverse complement strand
CCCATGTTTATGTTCCTCCTATTCTCTCTACTTGTTATGCCATAACAACCAAAGAAGGAGACTTCTCCGCTGTCATGTTGTTGAATGCCTAAATCAGGCTCCTCTTTATAAACCTATGCCCTTTTTTTTGGGAAAACTCGGTGTAGGTTTCTGTCACCCTTGTTCAGAACGCTTCTAGCGGCGGAGCACGCCCTTCTTGAGACTATCCATCGTTTTCTGAAGTTGGGCTTCATCCACCTGGTCAAATCTCGTCTGGGCTTTTACCGGCGTGGCGTCCTGGGCGCTCTGCAGCATGGTGCTGACAAAGTTAGGTGCACTCTCTTTTTTGACGGCCATGGGGAGAAGGAAAAGAGGCAGGTATTTAAAGGTTACCAAAATTTGAGCTGTAAAGTAAACGTCACCTGAATAGGAATATTTTTATAAGTTTATAAGACGGTAATAATATGGAGATAAAATGGAAAACAAAGTTGTAAAGACGAAAATAACCTCTTCAAAGAGCGACATTTCCGCAACAATTCATTACTCTAAATCTAAAACAAATCGCCTTGCTGTACTTTGTCCAGGTTATTTAGACTCAAAAGATTATACTCATTTGGTTAGATTAGCTGAAGCCTTGTGCGAAGAAGGTTATACAGCTGTTAGATTTGATCCTACAGGAACTTGGGAAAGTGAAGGAGACATATCAGACTATACAACAACACAATATCTTGAAGACATAAGAAGCGTCATTGATTACATGGTTAAGGAATCAGAATATAATCATATTTTACTTGGCGGTCATAGTAGAGGGGGGCAAGTTTCAATTATTTATGCAGCAAGGGATAGCAGAGTTTCGATAGTATTGGGAATTATGCCATCTCATGGACCAACAACTGGACAAAGAAGAGAGGAATGGGAAAAAACCGGTGTAAGTGTATCACAAAGAGATTTACCAGAGGATAGAAATAAAACTATTGAATTTAAAGTTCCTGTCAAACATATGTTAGATAGAGATAGACATGATGCTCTTGCAGATGCCAAAAAGATTAAGGTTCCTATAATTCTCATTGCAGGAGAATTAGATGACTTAGTATTGCCAGAAGAAGTTAAGGAAATATTTGACAATTCTAATGAACCAAAGAAATTTATGATAATTAAGGGGATTGAACATGATTATCGCTACAATAACGATGAAATCTCTATTGTAAATGAAAAAATCTTAAAACTATTAAATTCTGTACAAGGGATTAAAACTATTTTAGTCGATGCGGTTGACGCTTTCGTTATAGAAGAAAAGGGTTCTTTTAAGATTTTTAACGAAATGTATGATTTATTAGAAAAATTTCCAAATAGGAAAATTATTCTTACAGGAGCAAATGATGAACAATTTAAAAAGTTTGGATTGGATAAAATGCCTTACGAAGTGTTTACTTTAAAACATAATCCAGAAAAAACAGATCCAAAATATTTTGAGATGATGCTTAAACATTTTGGTTTAAACAATAAAGAGGTTATTTATTTTGAACATAATCCTTCAGCCGTAAAAAGTGCGGAGTCTATTGGTATAAAATCTTATTATTATGATCCAGATAAGAAGGACTTAGAAGCTTTAAAGAAATTCTTAGATGAAAATTCTTCATAACGAAGATAGTTTAATCAAATCCAACCATTTATTTTCTCCCAATTCTAAATTAACTCCTGCTCTTTCAGATGGCACTTCATCAGTAGTAAAGTGATTTTCTATAAAGTTATGCTGGATAACTATTGCATTCAATAGAATCGGAGCAGACCATAAGGCTTTCAATCCCCACATGAACTTTTCCCAAAGCGGCATAGAGCAGCAATTGTCTGGTTGCTTCCTCGCCCACCACACCCTGCCGGTCAAAGAACGGGCTGGTATCTTACAAATCGTGTAACTCGGCACACTACGTTAGGCGGGGCGGGCAGCACACGAACAACGCCGCCTGTGCCGTGAGCCTCGTGCTTTTCTGGCTTGCTCAATCGCCCAAATCCGGTATTTCTTCCCGCTGAAAAGCACCTTGACAATCCTCATTCACGAAGGTAGTTCTCGGCTCACCTCTTGGCACGGGCGGCGTTGTTCTCCCAGCACTCACCACCTATACTGTCCCAAAAAACGCAAAAGTCGAGGTAGAGTCAAAACCAGCCATTTTTCACTTTTTTCCCTCTAAACGCTGCTGTACTTTCTGCCGTGCTGTGCGGTAAGTCTCTTCTTTGAGGAACCCCTTGTCATAGGCTTCTTTCAGCAGGAGAAGCTTGCGTTCCAAGGCAGCGGTGTCCCGTTTGATAATCACCCGTACCCGTGGCTTAATCACGGTCCTTTCTACTGTCTTTTCTATAACTCTTTCTTTCACAAACGTCTTCCCTTTCACCTTGCGATGGAGCAGGTAGACGGCCAGCAGGATAATTATCAGGCTGATGCCCAGAATGAACGGCAGCAGGCCAATCAGTGTCGGCCGCCTCAGGACCGGTGCCGCCAGCCCGGCAAAGGCAGAGGGCTGCCCTTCCACGGTAAATAATTCTGTCGCCGTCGCAAACGATTCCCCAGACTTCATGGTCAGGGCCAGCACGTACTGCCCCGGGGTAAGGTCACTGGGTAACTTCGCTGATTTCACAAACGAGACCTGTTGCTCTACCGGAACAGTTTCTTCTTCGGTAAAAATGACCTTTCCGTTCATGTCAGAAATAGTATATGCTGTAGTTACCGTGCCCGGAAGCAATCCCGAAATGCTGACAGTATATTCCAGCTCTTCCCCAGGAAAGAAACTCTTTTTACTGAGATCAATGCTGCCGTCAAAGAGAACTCGTTCTGATTCGACCTCAAGGATGAGGGCAACCGTGCGGGTGCGCTTCTCGTTGCCATGGGTTCCGGTAATCGCCAGGACGCCGGTGTAAATGCCCGGGTCGGTGTCCCGGGAAGGGTTAAAGATTAGGAGAATATCCTGCTCCCCGCCCGGAGAGAGGGTAAAACTCTCGGGTGAGACTTCGACTTCGCTGAGCGGATTGTTTATGGTCATCTCCAACTCGGCGTTCCCATAATTCACGACCGTGATGGTTTTCTCCGCAGATTGGGACTGTTTTACAATAACTTTAATTCTTTTCTCGCTGAGATCGAAGGAAAGAATCGGCTCGGGGGGAATAATCAACTCGGCAGCTTTCCCGGCGACGGCACCGCCCCCTCCTCCGCCAGCGCCTCCACCGCCCCCACCGGCAGCGCCCGGTGCGGCCGCGGCAGCAATGGTTAAGATGAATGAATCAGAAGAATTAACGGCAAGACAACCGGAACGGTCTTCAGCAATGATTTCAATGGTGGAGGTGCCCACCTGGGTGGAGGTTGGGGTAAAATTGATATAGCCGCTCTGATTGATATTAAATAAGCTGGTATCGTCATAGAACGCGGTCGTGGTATTATCGCCATAGAAAGTGACGCCGACCTGATAGGTAAAAGCAGTGCTGACCGTTGCGGACTGATCCGGGATCGAGTCAATAGAGGGCGGGCGCATGATGCAAATCGAGACATTTCCTTCCGTTGTAACCTGGCCGGTAATCGTCGTAATAACGGCAAAATGAATGAGATTGATGACAATGAGGAGAACTATCAATACTAATATCAGCCCTCTTTTGGTGTCCATGAGAGCAGCAGAGAATTCTTTCACTATAAATAGTTATCTGTCTTTTTTATCTATCCTTTTCATAATCTAAATCTTTTTATATCACTCGCTGTTCTCTGGCAGTATGATCAGCCTGCGTGTCAAAGTGAAATGCAGCCACTGCGGCAAGCAGGTGGAAAAGCTGGAAGCGCGGGAAATCAGCCCCAGGAACTATGAATGTTTTGACTGCTTCAAATCCCAGCGGCCCCGTAACCCGGACCAGACGGCTTCGGCTTTAAAGTACAACCTCTACTGTGAGCGCTGCCGCTACAAATTCCAGTCGGCCCGGAAAGTCTGCCCCTACTGCAATGCCAGCGATTACCTGGAAGTGGCCGGGCCATCTGCTGATGAGCTGTTGTCGCTGTAATGTCGCTCTAATAGCAAATTTCATTAATTATGGAACATTCGTGAGATTTGCTAGAATAGTAAAGTGCCTATCTATAAGTTCCATTATTTGTGCACTTTACTATAAGAAAGGTCCCCCATGGCTGACGAGACAGTTCTTCTGCACAAGCGGCGGAAACGGCAGCTTTCTCCTAAAGCAGTCATTCCGTTAAGCACACCGCTGAAACAGGTTCATATTACCGCCCTGTCCTATACCGGTGAGCAGTTTGAGGAGCGGGAAATCAGCAAGGTCGAGGAATGTTTCGCCCTGCGCAATGAAGGCACGGTCACTTGGATTACTGTCAAGGGCGTGCATGATGTTGAAATCATCGAGCAGATCGGCAAGTGTTTTGAAATGCATCCCCTGCTGATTGAAGATATTATCCATGCCGAGCAGCGGCCAAAGGTGGATTATTTTGAAAAATCAATTTTTCTTGTCGTGAAGATGCTCTCGCTGGGCAAGAATGAAGTGGTTAACAGCGAGCAGATCAGCCTGGTGGTAGGGCCCAACTTTGTAGTGTCCTTTGAAGAGCATGAAGATGACACGTTTAAGTACGTTCGCGAGAGAATTAAAAAAGGAAGATTTGCCAAGCGCGGCGCCGATTATGTGATGTATGCCATTATTGATGCCATCGTGGATAATTATTTTGTCATTCTGGAAAAGCTGGGCGAGCGGATTGAGCAGCTGGAAGAAGAAGTGGTGCAAAATCCCTCCCTGAAAATCATCCAGTCCATTTATAATTTTAAAACCCAGATGATCTTCTTACGCCGCTGTGTCTGGCCGCTGCGGGAAGTCATCAACAGCTTATCGCGCACCGAATCCAGGCTGAT
>JAHFRS010000099.1 GCA_023266155.1 archaeon | reverse complement strand
CAGAAATGAAAAATTACTTTCATGAATTGAATCAGCAGGTTAGCAACAGTTATGAAATAGCAGCTCAAGCTCGTATTCTCGGTCTTGACCCTGAATCAACGGTTCCCATTCCTCTTGCTCATAACATGGCTGAACGGGTCGTGGGGCTGA
This sequence comes from archaeon, assembly GCA_023266155.1. Classification (GTDB taxonomy): domain Archaea; phylum Nanobdellota; class Nanobdellia; order Woesearchaeales; family GW2011-AR9; genus JAHFRS01. The sequence continues at coordinate 4,830 of JAHFRS010000099.1, read as the reverse complement.
TTTCAGTGGTCGCACCACAAATAGGAAGTTCTCACGTAGTAAAAAGAATTTTAGAACTAGAACAGGAGTATGGCCGGTTGGATTGGCGGGTGGGGTTTCGCATCGCGGAAGAAGTGGCACAAGAAAAGTTATGTCCATTTGCCAACAAGCAGGAAGCGATGGAAATTGGTATTAGGGTTGGCTTTGCCTATTTGACATTAGGGATCGTTTCGGCACCATTGGAAGGTTTTATCGGTTTGAAAATCAAGAAACGTCTTGACGGCAAAGAATATTTTGCTCTCCAATACGCCGGGCCAATTCGTGGTGCGGGAGGAACGGCCGCCTCAATTTCCGTGATTCTCGCTGATTATGTCCGCCTGCGGATGGGTTATTTTCCCTATGATCCAACCGACAAAGAAGTGAGCCGCTACGTTACGGAAGTGTATGATTATCATGAACGCGTTACTAATTTGCAGTATCTGCCTTCCGAAGAAGAATTGAAATTCCTGATTTCTCATCTGCCGGTTGAAGTTGACGGCGATCCCACTGAAAAGTTTGAAGTATCTAATTACAAAGACTTGCCACGAATTGAAACCAATTTAATTCGTGGCGGTGTTCCCTTAGTCTTAGCGGAAGGCTTGTCACAGAAAGCGGCAAAAATATGGAAACGCCTCTCTAAATGGGGAAAAGAATTAGGTTTAGATTGGGAATGGCTGTCAGAATTTCTTAAACTTAAAGAACAGATTCATGCCGCTCACGCTGCTCAAAGGGGGATGGTTCAGGAATTGGGACAACAGCGAGTTCAACCTAACAACACGTTCATCATGGATTTAGTTGCCGGCCGACCGATCTTAACTCATCCACTGGCGACGGGCGGGTTTCGCCTGCGCTATGGTCGTACCAGAATGTCTGGATTTTCCGCTACCGCTCTCCATCCCGCCACGATGGTGGTCTTAGATAAATTCATTGCCATCGGCACACAATTGAAAGTGGAACGGCCCGGGAAAGCGGCAACCGTCACCGTCTGTGACACGCTGGAAGGGCCCATCGTGAGGTTGAAAGACGGTTCCGTGTTACAATTGAAAACTGAAGCTCAAGGCCGGCAGCATACAACTGAAATTGAAGAAATTATTTTTCTTGGTGATATCTTATTTAATTATGGTGACTTTTCAGAAAATGGGCAAAGTCTCGTGCCGGCAGGGTATTGTCCTGAATGGTGGGTATTGGAAGTCCAACACGCGTTCCGGCAAAAACTGGCTTTGTCACAGAGATCATCCATTGCTGATGCTAATACTGTTGCTGATACTGTTGCTGATACTGTAGTGGCTGAGATGGAGGTGATGGCCGAGATGATAAAGATGGAAGGATCCCGTCTTCAGGAATTGTTACATCATCCCCTGACAATTTTTCCCTCATGGAAAGAAGCCGTTTTAATCAGTATGGCGTTGGGCGTACCACTGCATCCGGACTATCTGTTCTACTGGAAGCTCGTTTCAGCCGAGGATATTATGCACGTAGTTCATTGGCTACAGGAAGGCAAATTGCGCCACGATGAAGAGGGGGTGCTCAAAATTATTTTACCCTATTATTCCCAGCAGGATTCACATCAGCAAGGGAAAAAAACTCTTGATCATTTAGGCGTTCCACATCTGGTCGTCAACAAAGAAACCATTGTCCTCGAGCGAAAAGAAGCCACCATTTTTTCATGGTGTTTAGGATTCTCAACACAGCAGGAACTCGACAAGCTCCGATTCGTTGCGGACGGATATGCCGATGGACTGGCGCTGATAAATGCCTTCAGTCCCGCTCTTCTTCGTGATAAAGCGGGCACCTTCATCGGTGCGCGCATGGGCCGGCCAGAGAAGTCTAAGATGCGGCACTTAACCGGCTCGCCACAAATGATGTTTCCGGTCGGAGATGAAGGCGACCGGTTACGCAGTGTTCAGGCGGCACTCAAGACGGGCAAAGTACGTAGCACCTTTCCCTTGTGGCATTGTGTCGCCTGTCAAAAATCGATGATTTATCCACGTTGCGAGGAATGTAATGCCCCCTGTGAACCGCGGTACCATTGCCGGGTCTGTGGCGATGTTGGTCAAGAGCAGTGCCGGCATGGCCCGACCCAAAGGTTTAAAGTTCTCGATTTGGATATTAATTATTATTTTTCCAAAGCCAAAGAGCGGTTAGGCGAAAAACTGCATCCCGACCTCATTAAAGGCGTTCGCGGCACATCCAACAAGCATCATGTGGTGGAACATCTGGCGAAAGGAATTTTACGAGCCAAACATTTGATTTATGTCAATAAGGATGGAACAGTGCGGTACGACTGTACGGAATTGCCCGCAACCCATTTCAAGCCGAAAGAAATCAAGACTTCTCTTGAAAAACTTCGCCAGCTGGGATACACTCATGATTTTTCTGGGCAGGAACTTATTCACGATGACCAGATTTTAGAATTGAAACCACAGGATCTTATCCTTCCCGGCTATGATTCATTAGATGAATCGGCGGCAAAAGTATTACGCCGCGTCGCTGATTTTATTGATGATTTACTCGTACAATTCTATGGCTTAAAACGATTTTATAATATCCAAAAAGAAGAGGATTTGACAGGCCATTTAGTGGTCGGGTTAGCGCCGCATATTTCGGCTGGATTAGTGGGAAGGATCATCGGCTTTTCAGAAACGCAGGCGCTGATTACGCATCCGCTCTATCATGCCGGGCTGAGAAGAGACTGCGTTCATCCCCAAACACGATTTGTTTACGTTGATCCGCAAAGGGATTTCAGCTTGCAGATTACAGAAATTGGTCCTTTCGTGGAAAAGCTGTTACAACGGGGTGCCAGGACGACTGTGATTGATTCCGTAGGAACCATCAAAGTAGAAATTAATCAGTCTTTGTTTGCTTTGGGTGTCAATCCTCATACCGGTAAAGTACAAGAGAAGAAAATAAAATATTTTATCAAAGGGCCTGTTCCGCCTCACTGGATAAAAATAACGACCGCCACCAACAGGACCTATACGATGACGCCGACGCACGATTTTTTATACGTGAAAGATCAGCAGTTTAAGTTTAAGAAAGCACGGGAGATTGCCGTGGCAGACCAATTACCATTAGTTTATTCTTTGCCCCCGCCGCTGAGAACAACAGAGGCGCTGGATTTGTTGGCTTTATTCCCCACTCATCTCCCTCAAAAAGAAGTGTCTAACCTTGTTGTGGAGGGAAAAGATTTTTTCAGGAAATTAGTGAAAAGAGTCGGCCGGAAGAAAATAATCCCTTTCATTGGCCAGGCCTCTTTTCGGCAGAATCTTCATAGGTGGTACAGAAAAACACCTCTCCCTGATGTCCAGAGACTGATTCAGGCGGGCCTCATTTCTTCCGCAGAACTAGGTGCTGCCAGGGTACGCCTGCGGATAAAATTTTCCCTGACTTCCTATCCTGCCGTACTGCCGGTCGATGAGAATTTAATGAGTTTGCTGGGGTATTATGTTGCCGAGGGCTACTGCCGGAAATCCCGTTCGGTGTCTCAGGTTTCTTTTCGTGTGGAGAATAAAGAAATCCAACAGGAAATCATTTCGTTGATTAAAAAAGTATTTTCTATTAATCCCAGTCTCGGAGAAAACTCCACGAAAATAACGATCTGTGACCAGCTGATCTACAATTTGTTCCAGTATTGCTTTAAAACCGATTCCACGGCGTATGCTAAAAGGGTTCCCGCGCTGGTATTTCAAGTATCAGATGCACTGGTCGCCCGTTTTCTCTCGGCGTTTATTGATGGAGATGGCAGTATTGTCCCGCAACGAAATTTCATTGTTCTCTATTCTGTAAGCCGGCCTTTGCTTGATGATCTGGCTCTGCTGTTGACCAGGTTCTCGGTTTTTTCCAGATATCACACTACCGCCCCGCGATTGCCCGGGAAAAAAGTGTTGGATATTTATGCCCGACTTCATAAAGAACCCGTAACCCATATTTTACATCATTTGGTTATCATGGGGAAAGATGTCGCTACATTGAAACGCGTTCTCATCTTAAAAGAGGAAGCTAAAAAACGAAAATTAGCCCAATTACGAACTATCAACAAGCAACGAAAAACAAAGTTCCTGAAGAAGTATTATCCGTTCGAAGAATGGGGGGACATTATTCTGGATTATGTCAAAAAAATCGAGATGGTTGAAAGCCCTACTCCCTCCTATTGCCTGGAGGTGGAGTGGGAGAAAAAAGAAGAGCGAAATATTCTCTGGGGTGAACAAATCATCAATACCAGGTGCGACGGCGACGAAGCCGGTTTAATGTTATTAATGGACGCTTTACTTAATTTCTCTCGTCAATTCCTGCCGACGACACGAGGTTCCAATATGGATTCACCGCTGGTGTTGACAGCCAACCTTAACCCGGCTGAAGTCGATGATCAGGTTCATGGCATGGATGTGGCCTGGAACTATCCCGTGGAATTATATCACGCGGCGGAAGAAATGAAAAAGCCGTGGGAGGTTCGTTCTGGTCCAGAGAAGAAAAAAGTGGAGCAGTTGGCTGACCGGCTTGGAACACCTGGGCAGTATGAAGGATTAGGGTTCACTCATCTCGTCCATAATTTCAATAAGGGGGTGCAATGTTCAGCGTATAAAACACTGCCTTCGATGGAGGAAAAATTGATTGGCCAGATGGAGATAGCACGGAAAGTGCGTGCCGTCGATATGGATGATGTGGCTAAATTAGTGATTCAAAAACATTTCCTTAAAGATATCAAGGGGAATCTACGTAAATTTTCCATGCAGCAGTTCCGCTGCGTGAAATGCAATGAGAAATATCGTCGTCCGCCCCTTTCTGGCGGGTGCTTACACTGTGACGGCCGGC
>JAHFRS010000098.1 GCA_023266155.1 archaeon | reverse complement strand
TCTCGCCTGGCTTGATTGCAAGTATCCACATTTAACCCATCAAGCCGGAAGATTTCTTGACCTTGGTTGTGGCAACGGGAATTTCTTGCGAGCCTTCCATCAACAAGCGCCAGAGTGGGAATTATATGGGATTGACCAAAGCGTAAGCATCATTGAAGAAGCTCGTTCGAATTGTCCTGCAGGAAATTTTAATAGGGGAACCTTTCCACCTCTGCCCTATGAAGATAATTTTTTCAACCTCGTCTTTTCTAAAAACATTTTTGACTATGCAGATACGAGGCCGAAAGAAAGCAAGATTGGCAGGAGCATTTTTCCCGTCACCTTTGAAGTCAAAGATTTGTCTGAAGAAATTCAGCGAACACTGAAAGTGGGAGGTATCTGGTATCCTTTTGAATCCATCAACGACAACGAAAAAGAAATTATTGGTATAACCGGATTAATCGAGGGAGACGACAACATTCCCGTATTTCAAAAGGTGTAATCTCTATAGTTCTTTCCAAGGCTTGTGCTGATAGAGTTCAATCAATCCATTGATATAATCTACCCCGTAATGCTTTAATCGCTCTTCTTCAGATTGAGGTCCGCAACGAGAAAAATAAAAGAAAAAAGATAAAAAAATCAGGACCTTAGCGTCGTTTTCCTTTTCTGCCGCGAGCCATCTTTGCTCTCGCCACATTACCTTTTTTGTCGACAAAATAAAGGTACCCTTTCTGCTTCTTGACGCCGACTTTAGCTACTGCTTCTACTTTAACTTTACCTTTTTTTCGGCCTTTTCGGCTCATCTTAGCACGAGCGACATCGCCTTTCTTGTCGATAAAATACAGGTAGCCAGATTGTTTCTTAACTCCTGCCTTTGCTACAACTTCAGCCATGATTCATCCCCCCTTTTTTGTTGTTAAAAACTATTTTTATAGTGAGAAAGAAAGGTTACCAGTATTTAAATGTTTCTTTTTTTGGGCTTATTTAGCTGAAGTAGATGCAGCAGGAGGCATATCATTTGCTTTAACGTCGATGAATGAGTACCTTGTCTTGTTGTAATTTACTGAGCTAGCAGAAATTAATTACAGTGGCTGTTCATCTTTGTCGTCGATAAAATTGACCTATATTTTCCAGACCATAGTTGAGCTAAATAAGTACTTTTTTTGTGGAGGTATTCTGATTAGCTCGTGATTTCTGATAACAACTGTCAATCAGAAATTGTAGGTAAAGTACAATGTACGTCTGTCCAGTTTCAGTGGTGGTAAACCAGTTTACATCGTAAGCTTACAAACTTATCGATGCTCGGCATAGCGTTCTTCTGACGTAAAAAAAGCCCTGGTCTGCTTGTGGATTTCCTCAGCAACTTTAGCATTTTTATGAACCAGAACCACAATTTTTGTTTTGCGGTTGCAGACTTCAGCAAAAACCGTGTGCAGGCTGGTCTCAGAAATATTCTTTATGGAAGAGAGCTTTTTTTCCATCTCTTGCCGCAGCTCTTCCTCAAAAAATATTTGCAGAATGGTGTCGCCATGAACCACCGTGTCAAAGGCAGGGTTGGCACATTTGACTCCTGTCTTTATTTTCCACCCTAGTTCCTTGTAAAACGCTGCTATCCATAAGTCTAAGGCGGTTTGCTGGTTCCCTACCATGTAGCACTTATTATTACTGGCAATATTTTTCATCTGATCATATTCTTTTTTTGAAAACAGCAGTGGACACCAAAAATAAAAATGAAAAAACTGGCAGGCTCCCAGGGCCTTGTTGGTGGAATCAAAAACGCCAGCCTCGATGGTGTCTAGCATCATGATATACATCTCCCACATGGTTTCAAACTCAAACTGGGTGGAGGTTAAATCGATTTTTTGGCCTTTGGTGGTGAGATGATACGACAAATCCAGTCTGGCGCTATAATCTTTTAACGATGATATCCACGTTTTGTTCAGAGCGTATTCTCTCCCTGTTTTAACCAGAATTTCGCTTTGGAGCAGCTCGCTGATGGCTTTATGGACTGCCTGATAGCTTACACTTTTTTTTCTCCTGACTTCATTATATATTTTCTGAAGAGAAAGTGGCCAGGTGGTCGTCAGTGTTTCAACAATACTTTTTTTTGTGGATTTATCTCCCCAAATAATGTCTGAAAAATTCATGGTTTTTCCTCGTTCTTCTTTATCACACTTTCTGAGGTCAGGAAATTAACCGGCGATTTAAACTTTTTGGTTGATTTTCTGTCAACCAAAGTTATTTATCGTTTTGGGGGATTATAGGGGTTATGGTATTAGAAAATATTATCCGAGAATCAGCTCGTTTTTTCGTGCCGCGTTCTCTCCACTTTAAGCAGAAAACTGACTCAACCTACTCTCTTACAGAAAAAATAAACGCTATCAAAAGTAATTGGCTGGTGCTCACACAAAATGGCCATCTGGCAACTTTAGCTGCAAATCGCACCAGAGCAAGTGATGCGGATGTTAAAGCCTATACTCCTATTAGTTTTAATCTGCCAGATGGAACTACAATAGCCGGGCGGTATAGGTATGTCAGAGATAATTGTCCGCTCATGATAGGAACGTTTGGATTTCTTTCAGATGCTCGTGCTCATGCTTCCCGCAACTTTATGAACATTGTCAAACATCCTTATCTGCACGATAATAACATTCTCATTCTGGATCATCCTACCAGTGCGCCTTTCTATTGTGTTAACAGGCAGGCCAGCTGGGGCGGGATTGATGAGGGGTATATTCTGACAGAAGTTGCTCGGCAAATGAAAGAAAAGTATCATGCCCATCAGGTGCATTTAATTGGTATCAGTATGGGAGGCTTAGGAGTTATTCATGCTGCATATCGTGGACAAGGCATCATTAATTCAGCGCTTGCCATCTCAGCGGTCACAGATCCGTTGGATCTCCCTGGGTCGGCACTGCGTTCATTACAGTCCGACGGCCCATTCGGGAAACGTTTTTGGGATTTTACAGTTCTGTCACATTACTTTGGTTTGCAGACATTGTGGAAAGAGTTTCGCAAAATCGTCGGGCAATCACCTGAAACTTCTGTTCCAAACATTGCTGGCATCGCTGATCTGTTTCTTGGAACAAAACGCTACAGCAACAAACTAATGGAAAATCTACTCGCCCCTTATATCAAAGAAGGCATCCATCACCGTAAAATTCCCCAGACGTTGGAAGAATATTTGGTTGCCAGTGATGCTGTCAGTATTGCCCCCGCCATTACAACGCCATTATATCTTCTTCATGCCAATGACGATTCAGTTGTTCTTCCTGCTCACTACTATCGCTTTATGTTGGCCGCACGTGGAAATAAAAAAGTTCAAGGGATGATCATGCCACATGGGGGACATTGGGGTTTTACCTCTGCCTATGGAACACGGTGGATGGCGGAAATTATTGCGACACATAATCAATATAGAAGATGAAAGAAGAGGGGAGGCAAAACCATGAAACAATTGATCTATGGGGCAGTTATCGGTATGGGAATGTTGGCAGTACCAGCGTACGCCATCGATCCCGAGTCGGCACGAGAAATGGCAGAATGGCACAAAGAAGCCAGGATGGAGCAAAGGCTGGAAAGGCGAGAAGAAAGTAGAAATGACTTTGAGGTGAAAAGTAAGAAAGCTGCTGAAAGCCGTGAAGGATTAGTAAGGTTATTAGGCAATACCAAAGAGTGTACTACTGTTTACATTAGTATTACTGGCTCAATAGATTGTCGCTGGGAAAAATTAATTGGCGGCTGTGGTTCAGACCATCTGGTGACGCGACAGGTACATGCCTATAATATTGATGATGTTCTTGATGTTAAAGGAGGACTAAACCAAGTGATATTAGCAGTGCGCAGCGGAAATCATGATAGACTGCTCAGAGATATTGTCTATACTTTTTCAGACAAAAAAACAGCACAACGTGCGGCAGAATTGTTTCAAGCCTATCGGCAGAATTATCTGCTTACTGAGAGTAGCAAAGCTCCGCCATCAAGTGGCAAAGCAGTGGGTAATAAGTACTGATTTTCTTTTTTATTTTTTCTCCTGTCTTTCCTGAAAACAAGCTCCCTGATATTCTGCGAACGAAACCGTGCCAATATCCCTCTCTAGACAAGAATAGTCTGCGCATTGTGAAGGTGGAAGGACGCAGATATATTCACAAGGTTGCGGTTCGCCACATCTACCAGTGCAGTCTTCCTGGCAGACATACCCGCCAGAACATTGCTGGTTAGAATCACACTTGTCTGGTTCATCGCCGCAACCGGATAAAAAATAACTGGTACCAAGGGTGAGAACAGCAAGAGCTAAAGGTCGAAGTAGTTTTTTTCCCATATTTTCCCTAAAATTTATTTTGTCTTCAAGCATTTTTACGTACCTCCTGTTGGCCATACTTCTCTCAGTATTGGTATTGTTTTAATCACGGACACCAGCAACACGTATCTGAACTACTACTGCATCCCGGCGGGCAGCCATCGTCATTAGCATCGTATCTTGATAATTGTGCATTGCTTTCTAAACCATATTCTTTGGACAGATAAGCACCATTTTTCAGTTGTCCAGATTTAGCACCACTACAATCATCATCTCCACAACCCGATAGGCCTCCGATAGTAGACCCAATCAGAAAAACCAGACCGGTCATAACTTTCTTATTCACTGTATATTGCACCATTTTAATTACCTCCATTAATGTTTTTCTTTACACACTTTGTGACCTTTTTCTCCGGGGGAAAAATAATCTCTCCCATTCTCCCTGTTGCTACTGCTGTTGTCGCTAGGCGAACTAGGGGAACTTGGACTATTTTCAGCTAAATATTTTTGCACCTCAGCATAGCAAGGATGTCCTGCGGGATAATTTCTATCCATAAAACACTCATACCAAACGTCTCCTGATTTTAGGATACGAGTGGTTGGAGCACATCCTACTCCTGTTGCCCCTATCGCCAAAACTGTTAGGTATATGCCAACGTTCTTTTTCACCCAATGGCCCCAGTTCTCAAAACAAGCTATTTTG
>JAHFRS010000013.1 GCA_023266155.1 archaeon | reverse complement strand
AGCGGTAAATCTGTAGCGATGCGTTGTACCTATTGGTGGACAGGGAGCGGCATACGTGGAAGCACGATTGATTTCATTGATTCCATTGACAGCTCCCGCCACAGTGCCGCCTTCAGGGATCGAGAGAGAGGTTGCGCCTGAAGCTATCGGAATGAGCGTGGACCAATGAACAAGAGGAATCGCCGGAGTACGATCGGTATCAAGGTCTTCCAACAGGAGAAGAACCCGTTGTGTACCGGCTGGAATGTTTTGAATCATTAATGGAGGACTGCGCCCGATGGCTGTTCTTGTTGTTCCGCAGGTATATTGTTCTGGGATAACGTCGCCAGTGGAAAAAGCAGGACTGGTGATCGTCATTCCTACGCATCGGCCGGCTGTACAGGTTTGTCCTGGGGTACAAGCATTGCTCAATGAACCGCAATTGGTGATCGTGGTACACACATTTTCATCCACAACAGCATTACAATTATTATCTATTCCGTCACAAACTTCAGTAGTAGGAACACACGCAACTGAAGACGCAGCGGAGGTAATTGTTGCTTGTTCTGCCCTCAGTGGAATGGACGCAGCATCTTCAGAATTTAAATCCAGCACTTCGAATCGAGAGAAGCTGAGTACGGCATCGCCAGAACGTATGCGGCGGAAGGTCACTTTAGCCAACTCAATATTTCCCGTATGGCGAACGGCAGGAGGAGGCATCGCTGCTCGCTCCAAGAAAACTTTGTGGTCATTATTATCACAACGGAAATCTTTCATCACATCATATTGTGCATCCCAACCTGCAACGTCCTGCGGCGAGCCAACACATTCTAAATTATTGGGAATCGTCAACGTGACATTAAACGCCACAGTTTCCACATTGCCAAGGTTTGCGTTCACGAGATATTCCCCTTGTTGTCCTTCAGGTAAGTTTGCCGGTCCGGTAATCCCGCCTGTATTTACCACCCCTGTATAAAACGCCTTCCCGGTGAATTGAGAGTTATAAAACAATAATAACGCTAATAAAACAATCAATCCGATAGAGATAATGGCAATGATTAAAGTTTTATTGGCCTCCCCAGTCGTAGCACGAGGATGAGATTCCCACGTATGAGGGGGCACGTTCATTGCGTTTACTTTTTTTTTCTGAGGCATCAGTTTCTTGGGCATGAGTTATTTACCTGAATAGGTCATTCCATTTATTTTTGAAATGAGCAACGATTGCGGACAGACGTTGAGCTGGCGTGGATGCTTGATTATTCAACGCCGTTTGAATATCGGAAAGAATGGTCGTGCATTTCTGCGTGATGCAAACGCTGCCGCTGGAACAGTGAAGATCAGCAGTACATTGAACGCAGCTATTTTTTGCTGTGAAACAATACGGAGTCGGAACATTGCACGTCGCATCTGTGGTACATCCGGTCGTCATTGGTGTGACGAAACAGCTGTGAGTGGCGGTATCACAGGTTTGTCCCGTTGAGCAATCAGCGTCCACATTACAGGCAACACAATTCACGCTGACAGGAATACTGGAATGATACCTTGGAGCACATTGGCACTGATTGCAGTTCGTGCCGCCATCACATTGCTCGCTTTCATCAACCACACTATTGCCACATATGGAAACAACGGCACAAACGCGAGACCCGGCATCATTACAGTAATTGGATGAACATTGAGCATTGCTTGTACACGTTGCTCCATTCGCAAACAATGTGACCGTTTCTGTCGTACAGGTCGAAGAGCAGCCGTCATCATTGACAGTATTTCCATCGTCACACGTTTCTGGACCATTAATATTTCTATCTCCGCAGTATTGTCCGGTTAAAGAAAGTGCCGTGGTACAATCAGAATTACAAAATGTACAGGTTGCTTGACCATAAGGACAGAAAGTTTCAGTAACAATGTTGCCGTCATCACACGTTTCAGCTGCTTGAACGGTATTATCACCACATTGTCCCGTTGGAAGAGGACAACCATTGCTGTCAACAGCCATAGTAACAGGAGTATTTGGACAAATGTCAGAACTATCAAGTACGCCATCATTATCAGCATCATCAGACATAGCCATAGACTCTTCACATAATCCAGAAGGGATGTCACATACTGGACGTAAACTGCCAGCATAATTGCATTGAGCATTAGCAGTACAGGGAACTTGAAACGTACCGATAAGTGGTGTAAATGGGAGTGTATCGGAAGCAGCATTAATTGCCGCCAATAGATCTGTCGGCGTTGTTGATAAAGGATCTAAAGTAGCCTCTGAACTGACGGCAAACACTCTAAACTGATAATTATGAGCAGGATCTCCTTCTGGCGGACAGGGACCAGCATACCCAATGGCGGGAATATAATTATTTCCTGATGTTCCCCCGGCAACGTTGAGAGTCCCGTCAGCATTCAGCGCCGCAGGGATATTCCACACCAGCCAATGAGTCGTTGCCGGTGTTGTCGATACATCATCCATAATTAACGCAAAACTTTGTGTTCCCGCCGGAACGTTAGAAACCGTTACGAGCGGAATAGTGTTAGAGCCGCCAACATCAGTACAGGCCTGAGCAACTGGAATCTGGCCATTCACAAAATTACTGGTCAGCGTCAATGGTTGGTCATCGGGGGCCGTTATCACTTTCCCAAACAACGTTTTTCTCACCGGGGATAAGAGCAGCAATCCCAACAGAAGAATGACGACGAGCGTTATCACCACAATGAGCCACACTGTACGTTTGTCTGCGGCAGGTTTCATGGTGGTGGAATTGTCCATAGTCTTGTCTTTACGTTCCGGCGTTCAATCGTAACATGCGAGCGATAAGGGAAACTTTCTGAAGGGAATTATATCGAGTACTTTCTAAAATTGTCCTGATTCGTGTCATGAGATCGCTGCATTGGCCGCGGATGCATTTCAGTTCACCACTGCAATCGGCGTCAGCATTGCAACTGGTCGTGGAGATTGCTTCACAGGCATGGGTGTTTGAATTACATCTTTGACCTGGTAGAGAGCAACCGATGGCCGGTGTAACAACACTCCCCGGACAATTTATTCCTGGTTGATCACACGTTGCGGCACGAGCTATACACTCCCCGGCACCAGAAGCAGAAGACTGAACGATAAAAGGTGTTAGTGAATAGCTGGCCGTATACACCGTATCGCCATCAAATGGATTTACAGTTCTAACAATCTCTGAACTTTGCAGTGAGATTTGAGTGTTGTCAACCGTTCCTGTGGATAAAGCTACCATCGGAATTTTTCCTAAAATATTTCTATCTGCTACTGATGATATAGGAGTCCCGCTCACGCCGGATAATACCCACGTATCACTGATGAGCTGGTTTGTCGTCAATGATGAAAAAATATTACCATTTCCTCGCAAAGTATCTAATCCACCTAAACTGGCATAATTATCGTTAAACCGCAACGGGCTGCCTGTCGGAAGAGTAAAACGAGCTAATGCCGAGTAATGTTGTCTATCTACAGGACCAAAAGTGACAACCAGATAAAAAGTATCACCAACTGTCACTGTACTTGGTTCTGCCGAGAGGGTTACATCGACCACTCCCGGCACTGCTGCTATCGAGAACGATACCAGCAATATTAGGGTACAAACCACGACATACTTTTGCAAGGACATGATCAGTTCATTCAGTGGTATTTGTTTAGCTTTCTGAAGTGAAGCGTTACCGTCTTCTCGCTCCTCGTTGTTAATATCGAGAGTGCTCATCCCCGTAGGGGGCATCCCCCTTTCGCACCTGATGTGAACATCGATTGAGCTCGACCTTATGACGGTAACGCTTCGACAAGCTAAACAAATACATTCAGTGTGTTTAGCTACAGGTTCCGGGAGCACTTTGAACGACAGCTAAATTGCCATTAGCAGTATATTCATAAATGGGCCCGGTAAGTCCTCGGAGACTTCCATCATCACTCGTTTGCACATAATACTTATTATTACGGCAATACCAGACGTGAGTCGTGTCCGTGAGAGCTGCGGAACAAGGGTCTTGCCCAACTACTCCACAGATAGATGGACCACTCACCATCAAGTTCAAGAGGAGCTGATCCCACGTATTCTGTAGTTGCGTAGGCAAATGTGCTGCACCAGGAGTAGTTGTCGTATAGTCAATGAAAATGTTCCCTGGGATTAAACTGGCGATCTGACCGATGTTGCTGGATTGGGCAACTCCGCCAATAGTACAAGTACCAACCGCATCTTCATTTAATGTTCCATCACAGTCGTTATCAAAGAAATCGCACGTGTCTTGATTACTGCTGGCCTCATGGTAATTAGTATCCCCAACATAGGAATTCACCCACGTTCCACCTGTACAAGTTTGATATCCAAAACAAACGCCCTGCAGTCTCATCATTCCTGAAGGCGGAGTATTAAACGGAGCAGGAACATCAGCAGGGAGATTATCAGCAGTAGTATCACAATTATCATCGAGACCATTACACATTTCCGTCGCACCGGGATGTACAGCCACGGCATTGTCATTACAGTCAATTCCTTGATAGAGGCAAGCTTGCTGATCACCACTGGCAGCATACCCATCATCATCTTCATCATGACAGCCGGGATAGACGGTGAGGCTGAGTGAGGCGGGATTCGGATTTTCTTGCACCATCTGTACATTTTCATTACCAGAAGCGGTGCTATAGACGCCAAAATTAGTGCCGCTTACGTCATTTAATACCATTACAGGCACGGGTTCCAGCCAAACTGCTTGCTGGTTGGAATAAATAGTAGATAGATCATCAGCGGGAACGGGAGCCACAACTTTAAATCGTACTTTAAATAAATCGTTCTGCCCGGAGATAGAAAATGTCCTCAAGTTTTGCGGAGAACCTGACCAAGTATAGTACACCACCAACACATAATTTTGACCGTTCTCTATCATATTAGTATTAGTGCCGAGATCGCTTTGAAAATGAGTATCAAGCGGCGTCACCGACACCGGCTGTAGAATACCAGGATTATAATTCAAGCGCAAACGAATCGTCGAGAATCTACTTGCTTGAGGAAAATTCACGAAGCCGATTAAATCAACTTCGTCAAATCGTTGTTGTGGGGCACTTGACGCTGTCCATGGCGCTCCCGCAGTTGCGGCAGCATTTTTCAACCCCCATTCTCCAGCCGTGGTAGAGACAGTTCCTGGACCATACGTCACCGCCTTCCCAGCAACGGGCCCTTGAGCAAGCCGTGGAGCAAGCATGATCCCAGCAATAATTATGACTAGGAGAACTGCCACTAACGCAAAAATAATTTTTGATTTTGTTGTCGTCTGCATCGAAATTGGTTGGTTTTTTGTTGTTTGCATTGTTGATACCCTCATTTTTTTAACAAGTTGTAAAGTCCGCCATCGTGTTTAAAAATAAATTCCAGTCTGGTAACCCTAACCCGCCAGCATTATTTAAATCAGCAGGACCACGGTAAGAAGTATCTTCAAACTGTGTGCCGACTAAACCTAAAAAGATATTCCAGTCAGGAAGATCAATACAGCCATTTTTGTTAATATCTCCCAATTGGCAGCCGGCATTAGGACTTCCCGTCGGATAAACCTCTTTTCCTACAGGAGTGTTGAGACATTGATCATCAGTATTGACGACACCGTCGCCATCACCATCTTGTGATGTCTGGCAAGCGGCATTTCCAGTACAATCGGCATCGGCACAGTCAACATCTCCATTATTATTGTCATCAATGTCGTTAGTACATATTTCTGTGGATGGAGTTACCGTGCAAACATGATCATTGTCGGGGTCACTTGTACCCATAGGACACATTGCAGAACAAATAGTTCCATCCCAAAAATAATTGGCACCCACACATGCTGTTTGATCTAAACAAGCAGACGGAACCGTGTCACATTCAACCCTGTAATTGGCGGTCACACTCGCCATCGTTACTACTAACCCCTGCGGCCAGCCGCTTAACGTGTCGTCAGATATTTGCATGGCGGCAAGAAGTTCATCTTTCGTTGGATTAATGGCGAGGTCTAATAATTGATCCAAGGCATCCACGCGAATTTGATTCAAGGCATACACGCGAAAGCGATACTGATGAGTTTGGCCTACAGGAGGAGCTGGCCCGGTATACCCTGTATTTGGCAAGGTAGGATTGCTATTGATTCCCACATTACCTTGAGTTATCGATTCAGGTATCGTCAATTGTGCAGAATTGGGGGCAGGATTAGGAAGCACATTCCACAACACCCAATGAACATATTCATCCGTGGTTGAAGCACCATTGCCATCCGTCAAATCATCCATGATTATCGCCAAACTTTGCGTTCCCAAGGGAATCCCAGTAATAGATAAGGGGGGATTAACACCTCTTCCGGCAGCACTATACGCACTATCAATGTAACCATTTACAATCCCCTCACTGGAAACAGCCATTCCTTGCACACAACGAAACGCCGTTTGATCACAGACATTGGCATTGCCGGTACAATCCGCATTGCTTCCACATTCAGCACTCACAGGATAAATAGTAAATGGCGTCACCTGAAAATTCCCGGCAGGCACATCATAGGTTGTATCTGATCCTAAAGCATTGAGAACCTGCACTAACTCGTAGCTGGAGAGAAGGATGGAAGAATCAGAAACAGTCCCGGTTGTCAAGGCCGTTGCCGGAATTTTTCCTAACAAATAATGATCACCGGAAGTATCCGTTAACGTCACTGCTGTTCCGCTCAAGCCGAACATTATCCAGAATTCATTGATGAACTGGTTAATCGTCAATGGAGTAAAGATATTACCATTTGCCTGACGCTCTGCCAAAGTTCCTCTGCTCTCAAAATCAAAAGTATTACTAGACTCTGTAAGCCGCAGCGTCGCACTATAAAGCCTACTTCCGGTTGGCCCAAGGATAACGGTAAAATTAAACTCTTGTCCCTGTTTGATAAAATCGCTATCAGGGCGCACAGTAACCGTCATGGAATCAGCAAACACGAGCACTGATGATATCAACAATATCAGCAGATACAGCAGCATATTTTTCTGAATCATTTTTTGTGTTGTTGGTATTTGTTTAGCACCTTCGAAATCATCGCTGTAGTTCTCGAGGGAGTGGCTTCCCCGGAGGGGGCAACCCCCGCGCCACTCTCGACGTAATTCTGCAGGATTTCGACTTTGTGGTGCTAAACAAATACGTTTTGTTAACATGTTGCCGGCACCTCATCTTGGGAATTGAGTCGTGTAAGAGTATTAGTGGTAGCAGGATTGTTGTCGGCAGAAGCTTTCCAGAAACTTCCATCCTCCATTCCGAGGTAATACACATTATTAAGACAGTACCAGATATGAATAGTATCCGTTAAGTCGGTGTCACAAATTGGCAGACCAGTGCCACCACAGCGGGTGGGATCAGTTGTCCGCAACAAGTTAAAAAAGAATTGATCAAATAACGTTAGACGTTGAGCTCCATAGGTCGCACCATCCATATTAGATGCATATTCTATAAACACATTTCCCGGCACGCTGCTGGCAATTTGACCGACGTCAGGACTAGCGGCAATGCCGGTCGTGCCAATAGTACAACTTCCAGGAGCGGCATCTTCATTGAATTGTCCATCACAATCATTGTCGTAGAAATCACATGGATCAGTACTGTCTGGATGATAATCAGGGTTAGAGAGATAAGAATCTTCCATCATTACGGCTGCACCATTGCATTGTTTATAGCCAAAACAGACGCCATACAGTTGCGTTTGCCCTGCTGGCGGATCGTTTAAGATTAATGGCAATCCATTATCCACAGAGTTATCACAATTATTATCGAGATTATCACAGATTTCTGGATTCCCGGGAAACCTTGCTGCATTATTGTCATCACAATCTAAAACCAGTGTCCCACTTAAAGGATTAGTATGTTCACAAGCACGCATATCACTATCCTCCACACCATCCCTTTGTATTGTGCCTTCTTCGGCATATCCATCCCTATCACCGTCAGGACAGGGTGGGACGATAAACATGGAAGTTGTTGATAGTTTTTGATTCCTATCATCCAATCCCTCGCTACCAGAAACAAACGTTGTTAAGATTTCAATCTGCTGTGCGTCACCAGTCGAAAATGGAGCAGTCGGGGTCACCGACATTTTTAACATTCCCAGTTGTGCGCCTGCACGTATCGGCGTATCAGAAGCACCGACGGCAACATCAACGTGTTTGGTGTATCCCGAGGGACATGGCGATGGTGGTCCTGAATTTGCTGAACCTAACCATCCTGCCACATCTGAAGGTGGCGTCAAACGACTATAGCCTGATAAAGAGATTTGTAAATCCCGCACATCAAAAGTGTCATAATCATATTGTAAGCAGAACTGGATAGCCTCAATGGTTTGACCCGCAGGCAAATCAGCAGCGCGAATCATAATAGGAATATCTATATCCGCATCACCAGGCGCAGCATAACCTACTGCCGGTTCAAAATATACTGCTAAGTCTGTTACTGACGAGACCACTGTTGCTGTTCCCGGACGATAGGCTTGTCCCGTCGTGCGAAAGGACGGTTTCAAAACAACCACCACCGTGATGATGAAGAGTACAAGAGCAATGATGACAACACCAAGAACAAGGGACTTACGCGGCACACGTGCCGATTCATTTTCAGGATGTTCAGACCGTATTTTTCGTTTCAACCTACCCACCTCTGAAATAACATTTTAACAATAGTATCTTTCACGGAAAATGGCATCATCACAACATCATCTCTTTTTAATAAATACAAACTTCTTTGATATTTAAAGCTGTTGGTCGTCGGTACGTGGAAAACTGGCTTGGCCAAAACCGGTGAGCCGAGAACTGCCCTTTGTTGATGAGAATTTATTGGTGCTTTTCCTCCAGGACGAAACAACTTACTTTGGGCTATTGACACCTCCAGAAAAGCACGAGGCGAACGGCCTGCCAGCTTTCCACGTACGGTCGTCGTGCCTGCTCCATGAATGTTCTCATCTCTTTCCGTTTTATGTTGTTCCATTTCAGTTGAGCCGATACTGCACGAGCCAGGGGGAATAATCTGCGATAGTAACGGCGGCTTCATCATTCATATTGCCTTTACTTGCGGGACTGTTTATCCTGTACGCTGCTAACCATGGTGAATAATCCGCAATGGTCACATGCCCATCGTCATTCAAATCTCCACGACGGCACCCGATAAATTCTCCTGACGTAAAAAACACCGCAGTTAGCGGATACGTTCCTGGCACTTCCACACATGCCGTTGGTTCAAGACAATCGTCGATCCCGTCTTCATCAATATCTATGCCGTCGGTGCCGTCGGGACAGGTTGGACACGGTTGAAAATTACAGCTCCTTGTCTCATCTGCAGGCCTGCCTCCTTCTCCGCTACAGGTGCTGGCAGGATTGCGAGTTACACTTGATGTTTGCGTTCCACCACCACAAAGAACACTGCATTCACTCCAGGTTATCACCCAATCATCAGCGGTACAGAGTGGCGAGATAGGAGTGCACGCTTGCACGATAGAATTGACTAAAGATTGAATCTGAGATAAAGTTGCCATTGCGATGCTGATAGCCCTATTAACCATTGATTGGTCACGTGGAAGAGCTGCATCAGCAGTACGAATATCCCGGCATTTGCTGATCATCGCCGCTGCTGCTGATTGTAATTCAGGTGCGTATCGTGCTGCCGCCATAAGATCAGCACAGTTGGCGATAGCTACAGTCAGTTGAGCCTGAAAAGTTCTCAGCTGAGTGGTTATTTGCCCTAAAGAATCTTGCACCGGCAGAGTTTCCGTCCCTTGAGGCTGACAGGAATTAATAGCAGTCGTCAGCAGACTTGATGCGACATCCAAAGCAACCCGGGCCGCAGCATCACACGTTGACCGGCAATTGGCATCAGCACAATCAACGAGGCCATTTCCATCATTATCAAAATTATCATGACAGCGTGTTTCCCCGCCCGGCTCACAGGCTTGAATTCCAGTAGCAGAACTGCCGTCAATACCAGTACAATCAGGATCAGCGCAACCAATTAAACCGTCAGCATCAGTATCAACCATGCCTTGGCAAGAACTACAGATGGAACCACATCCTGCCACATCTTCACAATCAATTTTGGTATCCCGATCATTGTCAAATCTGTCAGCACAGACTGTTGATCCTACAGCCCACGTTTCCGTTGCCTGACAAAGACATCCACCGGCAGTGGTACAACCAACTCCCTGGGCAATACCTACTCTTCCAACACAATTTGAATCAGCACAATCAATCTTGCCATCACCATCGTTATCTGTATTATCATTACAAATAGTTTCCTGACAATCTGGATCTGCTTCATCTGTTAAGCCATCAGCATCATTATCAAACCCGTCGTTACAGGTGCGTTCACGACTATACTCACAATATTTTTGAGGAGTAGTCATATCCACGAAACGATTTCCATTTTGCCCATTACAATCAGAATCTGCGCAATTGGCGAAACCATCTATTTCATTATCTATGGCTACATTTAGAGAGCTATAATCATTACAGGTTAATTCAGGGGTACGGCAGATCATCCCATTCGGTCCCGTTTGTCCTGTACAATCAGCATCAGCACAGTCCACTCTCGTGTCAGAATCGTCGTCCACGCCATTGTTACAGTTCAACTCTCCGTAAAAACATGCTGGATCACGAGCACAATCAGTATCGTTACAGTCCGTCTTATCAACCAGCGTGTAAACTTTTAAATTATCCAACAAGCCATTATACGATTGATCCGATTCAAAACCACCTTCATGGAATACCCCGTCAAAACTGGCCATACAAGAAGCCGACCAAGTACAATCCTGATCCTGTCCCAGCACGATCTGGCTTACCGTTAATGCTCCCGTCGCGAGGGTAGAAGGTGGAGTCACTGTTCTTTCTACTCCATCAATAAACAGGTGCACATTGCCATTGCTGCGGCGGATAACTTTTATCAGATGCCATTTACCGTCATTGATACGAAACGTAGGGCTGTTGAACGAGTAGAGCTTATTTTTCACATATATCTTGATGACGTTGCTGTCGGAAGAATGAACAATCGTGAATTCGTTCGCTGCTGCTCCCGAGCCACTAGCTGCTGCCGAGAAGATGGCATCACCGGTCGAGCCGGAAGCAGCTTTCATCTGAAAAGAAATCACGAAATCAGTTAAGACATTGAGCAAAGAAGCGGGAAGGACGATGAAACTATTGACGTTACCGGGAAAACTACAGCCGAGAGTATTATCATAACCAGGAACATTACAAAGAACATTGCCATAGATAGTTCCGGGGTAGATAAAGCCAACGGCATTAGCATTGCCTTCAAAGGGATAGTTTACCAGGATCGTTTCCACACTGTCAGCATCGTTGTCTATTCCGTCAGCACAGTTGGTTTCTGTGGCAAAAGTTATCCATTCATTATTTATTCCGCCGATATCAACAACTGCCCCCGTAAGCCCTCGAGACAGATTCATGGACAATAAGAAAGAGAAGATGAGCGCCACACATACAATGAAAGATTTTTTGGAAATATAGCGAGCGTGCAAAATTCTCGTGCTTTTCCCAGGATAAATCTGCGAGCTATATTCCAAAAGTGCTGTTCGATTATGAAGCACTTTTGTTATAAGTGAATTAATCCTTTGAATACACTTCTTTCTACCAGCACCCCGTAAGGTTGTCATCAATCTTCACCTGTTTTAATAACAATGTTACCGTTTATACTTATATAGTTGCCGGTGAGGAGATTTTCTTTGATCACCGGCATACGCTTGTTTAATTATTTGTTGGGTGTAAATCCCCACTGCTTGCAGTGAAAAGGATAAATCTCCCAACAAACACAAGAAAACAAACAGTGATTTGTTTTCTGTGCAGACGGGAAAACTATCCCATCTTACACTAAAAAAACCCGCAGCTCTGCTGTGATTGGGATTTTTTATTTTCCAGAAACCGTCATTCGGAACAAAAGTGCTCTTACCATTTCAGCAGATAAAACGTTGCTTTTTTCCACAATGAGTCAAAATGGTTATGATTTTATTTTACATATTCAGCGACACTGACCCAGCATAGATATCGCAGGGGGGGAAACAGCGTGGTGAGCAGATGATCTATTTTCGCTATAACCCGATAGATTTTATGCCCAAAAGCATTCCTTATTGAAAATACCGGCAATAATAATGATGACAGCAAATAAAATTCATCATGCTGAAAATGAGAAAAATGCGGTTTATTTCTTTGAAACATTTTTAATGTTGCATAGTGGGGGTTCATCTTTCGGTAGGAGGAGAATACACGATAAAGTTGCACCAGCGGCGCATACTGCAAGGGTTCTACGATAACCAGTTTCCCGGCAGGTTTCAACACCCGAGCGCATTCCTGAATGACTTTATTCTGGTCAACATGCATCAACACAGAATTAATATAAACCACATCAAACATCTGATCTTTAAAAGACAGCTCTTCCGCATTCATCTGGTGTACGGCCAGCGAAATCCCATTTCTTTTTGCCAAAGTGCTGGCCGCTTTCAGGCTCTCAACAGAGATATCAATAACATCCACGAGTGCCAGCTGTGAAGCAAAATAACAAGCTTGCTCTCCCGAGCCACTGCCTATCTCAAGCACTTTTTTTCCTTTCAGTGTTCCCAATCGAGAATAAGAATGGGTTATGGCTTCCTGAAAAGCCTGTGCAAAAAGGTCTATGTGGGACGAACTCCACTGTCGGTCGTAAAATGATTGGACCTCTTTCATCATTGACTCACCGCAGTTTAGCCAGAACTCTTACACTATACCACATATCACCAAAAACTACTTTTACTCCCCACCAAAAAGGAATCTTGGTTTCGCCGTGAACCCGCTTATTATAAGGCGCTTTGCGCTCTTCTAAGGAAATATTGAGCTTTCGGGCTAAGGCCGCAATGGTGATCCCATACAGAATATGGTCAAAGGGAAATAACCCTCGTGAGTTTCCGTAGTCAATAATTTTTTGCATTGTTTCCCGAGGAAAAACCAGGTAACCATTGGTATGATCTTTCATCTTCGTTCCCAGCACGATGCTCACCCAGCTGTTTAATAATTTAGTTCCACAGCGATGGGCAAAGTCCGTCTCAAACTTAGTTTCTCCCAGGTAGCGAGAGCCATAAACGATTTTATTCTCTCTCGCCAGAAGGTAGAATTCGTGCAGAAGTTCTGGAGAATGGCTTAAATCGGCATCTAGTAAAGCTACTACCTTTCCCGTAGCCACTTTAAAGCCTTCATAATAAGCGCTGCCAATACCCATCTTTCCCGGCCGCGTGATGAGGATAGTTTGAGGATACTTTTTTTTCAATTCCAGCACGACGTCAGACGTTCCATCGGGCGAGCTGTCGTCCACGACGATAATTTCTCCATGAAGATAGTTTTCCTGAAAGACTTTATTGACTTCCTCGATG
>JAHFRS010000097.1:1223-5003 GCA_023266155.1 archaeon | reverse complement strand
TCCGGCCGCATGAAAATATAGCCCACTCGCGCTAATCTCGTTGGCAAAACACAATCAAAGGTATCAATCCCCATCTCCACATAGGCAAAGAGATCATCCACGCTTCCAATTCCCAGAAGGTGCCGTGGTTTCTCATCAGGAAGAAATTTTAAAGTATGCTTCACTAACTTTTGACTCTCCACCTTAGGATCGCCAAAAATACTGCCGATGCCAATGCCGTCAAAAGGCAGCGAAGCAATGAATTTAGCACTCTCTTCCCGCAATTCTTTAAATCGCCCTCCTTGTATGATACCATACAACGCCTGCTTCTGATCTTTATTCAATTTTTGAAATTCCTGTAAACTTCGTACTTCCCAGTTGTGTGTTCGCGCCAATGATTTCTTGGTCGTTTCATAATCGGCATTGATATCCAGACATTGATCAAAGGCAAAGATCAAATCCGCCCCTAAGTCTCGCTGAATCTGCATTGATTTTTCCGGTGTAAACAAATGTTTTGATTGATCGATATGCGATTTAAATTCCACGCTGTCATCATTCACCGTGCACATCCCTTTATTCAGGCTAAACACCTGAAATCCGCCGGAATCGGTAAAGACCGGCTTGTTCCAACCCATAAATTTTTGTAGGCCGCCTGATTTTCGTACCGTTTTTGAACCGGGACGAAGGTAAAGATGATACGTATTAGCGAGAAGAGCCTCAAAACCAATTTCTTCCAGTTGGGCGGCAGTTAATGCTTTGACTGTGGCCTGGGTGGCCACGGGGATGAACGCCGGGGTTTTTATCATGCCGTGAGGAGTCGAAATGATTCCCGTTCGGGCGTGAGTACTTTTATCCTGATGAGTGATGGTAAATGAAAACATAATGTCAAGAGCAGCCATACTTTTTTAAATCTAGCGGCACAGTCAAATACTGCGAGCGCCCTACCACTGGCCACATCCAGTCACTTTCAGTTGTGGAATTTTTTGACACAAGATGTACGCTTTATTCTTAAAATCTACTTTTTCCATGTCTGCAAGAATTCTTTTACTTTAGGGATTCCCTGTGGCTGAGCGTTCTGGCCAACGGTATAATAAATTTTCTCGACCAACGATCCCCATGAGAAATTACCCTGTTCCTGTTCAATTTTATGTAGGATAATTTCATTGATTTTAACTCCTTTCCGTAAATGATAATAGATGCTGCGCTGCGTGACTTTAGGAAAAATGGCATTATAAATCTTAGAAATTTCATAGCCGTAGCCCTTGTCCAGATAATGGAGAATCTCAATAATGTTCTGGCGGATGATGCTTTTCGTTGGCCGACCCCTTTTCATTATTTTCTGAAATGAAGCTGGGTTTATAACTCTTTTTGTTTTTAGTATTTTCACTCAGGAAATTTTATATAGTTCAAAGATTACCTACTCTTACAGGGGTGCCATCATGAAAGCGTTTATCTTGATATCCTTGCAGGAGCGAACCGAGCGGAACGTTTTAAGTGAACTGAAAAGTTATCCCCAGGTGAAGAACGCTTACATCCTTTTTGGCGAATGGGACATTATTATCGAAGTTGACATCTCTAACTCGGAAGAATTAGGAACATTTGTGCTGAACAATATCCGCTCGAGAAATGACGTGCGGCTGACCAGCAGCCTGATTGTGGCGGCGAAATAAAGTTTTGAGGGGTGTTTGAAATAACGAGATCAGCGATGAAACAACGCTATTCCAAGGGACCACAGCGGGAGTTGGCGCAGGAACGTATCAAAATTCTCTTTCAGCAGGCTGAGGAAGAATTCCCGACCGATAAAGCTCTGACTCATAGATACATCACGTTAGCCCGTAAAATCGCCATGAAAGTCAAAGTGAAAATACCGGCGGAATTCAGGCGGCGCTTCTGTAAGCATTGTTACCATTATTTACAGCCAGGGGTCAATTGCCGCGTTCGAACTCGATTGGGGAAAGTAGTTATTTCCTGTCTGGAATGTAAGAAGTTCATGAGGGTGGCGATGCGGTGAAATCAGTTAGGGGAAACTTAAATTTAGTTCATTTTTAACCTTTTCCCTTCCATTTTCCATATAAAAAAAAACCACGAAAACGCCTGATTAGCACGCCTTATGTCAATGCTTCCTACTTATTGATAGTAAATATTTAAATACTGGTTCATTTTTCTTTCTTTAAAATGACAAGGCCAGCAGTTATCGACGGTTCTTTGGTACTGGAAGGCCAACACGACACTTATTATTATCATCAGGACAATTATTTCATCGGCATAACCAAGCCGCTGAGGGCCAGGGGTGCTTCCGGGCAAGAATATGTCCTAAAACGCCGTTCACCTTTCCCTTACGGATTTGAGCAAGAAAAAAAGATTTATGAACTTCTGGCAAATGCGGGGGGACATGTTTCATTGATGCCACCGCTGGAATTAGTACCTACTGTTGATGATGAATTTCTCGTTTTTTCGTATCTGCCGGGGGAGGATTTAGTCGATGTCGTGCTGCGAGAAAAGAGATTGTCTCCCCATGAATTATCAACAGTCTTTAAACCGCTGTGTCCTGCTGTTGATTTTCTTCATCATTTAGGGATTGTTCATCGTGATCTTACCATGGAAAATATTCGTCTTCCCTCTTCATCTTTTCCCATCCAACGAGATTATTTCACTGTTCCCACTTTAGACCTGCGGCTGTACGATTTTAATTGCAGCGTTACCAACGCCTTCGACAGCGTATCAGTTGCCGATGACGCTGCCGGTTCGCCTCATTACCTTGCACCTGAATCTTTTGCTTATAAAAGAGCGGACTGGCGGGTAGACCTGTATGCGCTAGCAGTGATGGCCTTTCGGGTACTGACGGGAGAATTTCCCTTTGAGTCCGCGCAGGATGATGCTGTTATGCTGATGATCGAGATTGGCAATAAGAGTCTTCATCAGCCCATACCTCATACCACTATCATCAATTCGGCTCTGCCGGCAGCGAGCGATGATTTTTTTTATAAAGGGCTGGCAAAAAATCCAGAGGAACGCTTTCAGACGGCTGTAGAATTCTATGAAGCGTTTTGTACATTACTTTGATTTTGCACAATTCCAAAAAAAAAGTGCCATGAGTGTGTTTATTTTCATATTTCTAATCTTAATCTGGGCCTCAAAATTCAGAGAATCATCACAAAGATTAATAAATCTCCTTTCTTCCGGCTTCCTGATGGTCGCTCCGGCAAAACAGCTTCAAGATAGGATTATTATCCATGAACAGCCCTCGCTCGGGATATGTGGACAGGATCCTAAGAATTTCTATTCCTGCTATGAACAATCTGGAAGAAGTAATCAAACCAAATATCCCTCTTTGCCCTATCTTGAATGTGAAGCGTGGTCGTATTATGCCGTTGATGTAGCACATCAGGATATTGTTGCTGATTCTATTCACCAAACGCAACACGGCATCTTTGCTAAAATCAAAGGAGGACAGCACCGAGTTATAGATGTGACTTTTCCCGCATGTGAGAACCTTTGGCACGTCAAGAACGTGGTTGAGGAACGGCCTTTACTGACATTAATTCATGTATCATTGGAAAATTATCTGTATCTGCCGATTAAGAAAGAAAATATCCGTACGGGCTTTTTTCTCAGAACAGCCAATCAGCAGGAGCAGATCACAGCTAAAATGCCTGTTGATGATATTGCGGCAGAAGCAGTGGTGGAACACTTTTTCTCGCTGGTGGGCGAATATTGTGCCAGCCCTCAGTTGTTTCCTCGCCTGAAAACAGCCTTTGAGCAGCAAGGCTTGAAATATTGGCTACGGTAGTGCTTCAGAAA
>JAHFRS010000097.1:0-1123 GCA_023266155.1 archaeon | reverse complement strand
GCCAGTAAAGCTCCGCTCGTGAAGAAGGTAATCGAAA
The DNA here is from genome assembly GCA_023266155.1 of archaeon. Taxonomy (GTDB): domain Archaea; phylum Nanobdellota; class Nanobdellia; order Woesearchaeales; family GW2011-AR9; genus JAHFRS01. The sequence goes on along the minus strand of JAHFRS010000097.1, from coordinate 1,086 downwards.
AGATGCACCCTTTTAAAACTCCCTGTATTACGTTGATTCCCGTCAAGCCGAACCAAAAGTATGCCCACTGGCTGCAGGAACAGGTTAAGTGAATACTTTTTATGAGCAGATAGCTTGGCCGGGAAGTCAAAGTTGTATCCTTTTTGAAATCTGCACCATAGCTTATCGCAGCAATAATCTTTTAACGAGATAGGCAGCAAAAGTAATTTCAAACAGCGACGAAAAAAATTCTATCATCACCGTGCCCGTGAAAATAATGGGTGAAAACCAGCCATGAGAGATAATCACCAATCCAAGGGCATTGAATACCACAAAGGTAACCAAATGGTAGATGGGCAGGATATAAAAAATATTTTCAGTTCCATGATAATGGAGAAAAATAATGGCTAAAATGTTGAAGAAGAAAAAAAGGACAGAGAAAATCAAAATCGCTGTTTCATAGATTGTGTTGGTAAAATGAAGATAGGTCAAACTTGCATCGATCAGCCCCAGCAGACCTATGAGGATGATGATGGACAGGTAGGATTTCAGGAATCCACTTTTTTGCGGCATGAATGGTGAATTCTTTTTTGCTTTATATGCTTTTCTTGTATTTGTTTAAAACAAGAAATACGAAAACCATCGTATTTCTGTGCAGCACACAAAGCGACAACGATCGCTTTGGTGCACCAAAATTGAAAGAACTGTTTATTTACATAAAATCTTTCTGATTGATAATTTAAAAAAAGCGCCACGGCCCGGACTTTCAAGCCTTTACTTCTTTGAGGCTGCTCGTGGGTCTTTATGACCCACTTGACAACGCTCGCCCAGCGTAATGGGCATTTGAACCGGGGATCCCAGAGGGACGAGATATCTGCGCAGAGATGATGCTCATTGATGGAAAAAATTCCTTCTTGCATCATCGATAGCAATCTCGCGCAATACCGGGTTATGCGACCGTGGCGTCGCAACGACTTGGCCGCGACCAGAAGACGCTTTCTTCTGTGTCGGCGACCGCGGCATCGGAAAGTAAAAAGAAGGCACTTTTTATTTAAATCTTCCTACTTTTCCTCAAACAAAGTTTTTACATTCACTGTTAGAAAAGAA
>JAHFRS010000096.1 GCA_023266155.1 archaeon | reverse complement strand
AAATGCACTAAATCCAGCTCATATTTTCCCGGTTTGAGCACCCGGATGGCTTCTAAGTCCAGCACGACGGGACAGTCTTCATCTTCCTGTTTAAGGTGAAGAATTTCTGAGACATCTTCCTCAATATGTTTCTTATCGTCTTCCGTCAACTCGCTGACCAGCTCCTTTCCAGCCTCCAGAGCCGTTTTCTTGATATAAAAAAATAACCGAGCGCCACAACTGCACCCTTTGAGAATTTCCTGAGAACCATCCTGATACAGCGTATTACAACGGACACATTGATGGGGCATGATTTACCTTTTCTAGTACTCAAGTTTATACTTTACTTTCAGCATTTTGACATCAGGAGTTACCTTCTCTTCCTGCTCTTTCCATTCACCTCTTTGGTAAATAATTCAATCTTGTCAGGATTCTTCTCGATTTTTTTCACGATATTGGCTGGCCCAATAATGGTAAGTCCCTGCCGGTCACCTAAAATGATATTGGTAAAAGTACCTTTTAACCTCTGCATCGTATCCTGGCGGCTTTGATCCGGATAAATCACGCTAAGCTCAATTCCCTTAAATTTAGGTGTGATTTCCTCCATCGTAATCTCAATCAGATCAGCTTCTTCTTCCTTCTTAAGCCGGCCTTCCATAATGACAATCTTATCTTCTTTGACAATATTAAGCAGCTTGTTGACCCGTTTCGCAGAACCGAGTTTCTCAATGTCCTGATAGGGAATGAATTGAAATGTTACCATCAAATACCTCTTTTCATCATAGGATATATCTCTAGTTTTTAAATGTTGTTTTTTGATGTGGATATTACACTTTGAGACTCCATCTCGATCTATTAATTGTAGTACTTGATTATATTACTCATATTACTTGGCCACTTTAAACAGCTGCTCATAAAACTCTTCCACATTCTTTCCATATTTGGCGGAAATGCCAATGACGGGATATTGTGGAAATGCTGCTTTAATGACGTCAATGCTGGATTTTTTTAAATCTAATTTATTAGCGGCAATCAAGACAGGGATATTTCTCGCCTGTAAATTACCGATAATGGTGATATTGACCTGTGAATAAGGATCTTTGGTCGCATCCAGAACGACAACAACCGAATCCATATTATCCAGCCATTTGATGGCATCAATCACGCCTTTAGTTGCTTCTTTTGCCCGCTTTTTAGCTTCACCTTTGGCAATGCCTTTCTTGATAAAGTCTTCATAATCTATCTTTGTGGCAATGCCGGGAGTATCAACAAGTGAGAACGTCAATTCTTTTCCTTTCTTATTCTTGATATGGACTTGCTCTTTAATGTTGATTTCCCTCGTTTCATGGGCAATATGAGAAACAGTCGACATTTCCTGCCCTAGCCAGTCCATACAAATGCGGTTGGCTAAAGTGCTCTTACCACCATTAGGAGGCCCATATAACCCTAATTTAACGTGGCTCTTACTATTAAAAGCGGTAATATTAAATCTCTTAAACAAACCTTTGAAAAATGAACGCACCATCTTTTTGAGTCTACCCCTCCCTGCGGCTGGGAAAAGTGTGGTGTGCTTCTTAAAGTTTTTGGTGGTAGAGTAGGTAGTATGAGCTGACGTTTTTTTCTCCATTTTCACCAATAATCTTATAAAAACTACCTCTCAGGAATGTCATGAAAACACATTGAGAATACCATGAAATATCAAGTTGATTTCTTTGAACACGGCTCAAAATACACTACCGACAAGACTTTTTCCTCTTTTTCGCTCAGCGAGAGAATTGCTGCAGGAATTTCAGCAGGAGCAAATACACAAGGCAAAGTTACACCAAATGAAGATGGGCTGAGTATCGTGACGTTTGATGATACAATAAAGTTGTACATGGTTGCTGATGCTCATTTTGGCTGTGAGGCGTCCAAAATCGCCTTGCAACGATTTCCAGAATTGTTGTCTTCAGCGACGTTGCTGGAAGAAGCATTGGTGCCAGCTGCCCAGGAGTTAAACACAATTATTTGTGACGAACGTGACGACGAATCAGAAACAACTTTTCTAGCGGTGTTGCAACAACTGGATAAAACCCACTATCTTTCCGTAGGCGATTCTTTGTTGTACAGATTTTCAGATGGTAAAAGCAGTCATGCCAAAGCGCGATACTCTCTTAACTGCTACTTAGGCGAGCGCAGTATTTTACCACAATCAGCGTATTGTCAAGGATTGCTGGAGTCACACGATGGCTTTGCTTTACTGACAGATGGCTTTGACAGCTCTCATTTAGGAGAAGAAGCTCTTGATGATGTTTTTCACCATTCATTGTTACAGCAGGGTATTGATAGAATCATGAAACGGCTGATTGATGAAGGGGAAAATCCGGGGAACAAGCCAGATAATGGGGCAATTGTTGTGGTGAGAACATAAAAATGCGGTAGAGAATAAAGAGAATCTTTCCTGCAAAAGTTTTAAGTTTTCTTAATAACCTATTCGGATTTTTTGATTTCATGCTTACTCTTATCTACCAATTTTTTCTTCTTTTCAGATTCAGAAAGATAATTTTCTGGTGTGGATACTTTTCTTACACTTTGCTGTTCAAGTTCTTTTCTGGCTACACCTGCAACTGTTCCACCTTTCTTAGCGGCTTCCTTATTTTCGATAAATCCTTGTGCGTCTTGGTCTTTTGCAATCCTTGTAGTGGACGCTTCCCCAAGCATTGTGAAAATCAACTCCAAATCGTTCATATGGTCTCGCAGGTTCTCTTTTTTCAGTCCTTTAAATTTCTTATATTCGCTGGGAGTCATGCCAAAAGTGGCTTTTGAAATCTCCGCTGTAAGAATCGCAAATTCTCTTTCTTCAAGCAATCCTCTTTTCTTCCATTCGTCTGTGAGTTCATCTCTTACAGCAATTCCTCTAACCCTCTTCTCAATCCAATCATCTGAGTAACCTTTAGCTTTGTAAATCTCCTTCATACGCTGTTGTGCTAGTTCAGGATTTTCTATTTCCTGCACTCTATCATAACCCACTTGAGCTAACCATTGCTTAAATGGCTCTGCCTTTTTAGATGGAATAGACTGGATAATCCTAAATGCGTTTTTTGTATTAACGCAGTCAGTTTGGTATGCTTTGCCATCAGCAGATACTAATTTCAGTTGTCCGATTTTTGCGGACAACTCAAAACCCTCTTCCGTAAGCCTCTTTTTCAGGTCAGACCAGTATTTTCTGGCTCTTCCGCTTTCTGTCAATGCTTCTACAATATCAACTACTGAGAACCACCATCCATCATTAAACCAAGTTCTTCTGATTTTTTTGTCTTGAAATACCACTAATGCTTTGTCGGAGTCAGTCATTTTTCAGAAGCACCCCAACTAAATTTTAGTAATCCTAAATTTACTTTAAACCCAAAATTTTTCTTAAATTCTGGCTGGTCTTCAACTGTGTTGACACCTAAAGGAGTTATTTTCTTTAGAATAAAATGTTGAACTCCTTGATTCAGGTACGTTTCCGTTCCGATAACCGTGAACATTTTTAAAACAATAGCAATGAGTTTAATATTAATTAAGGAGAATCACCAATTTTCATCGCCGCTGACTTCCGGCGAACTGGTCGTGTACGATTGAAATGATGTGGCGCCTTCCGAATGTCCATATTCTACGACGCCTTCTTCGCTGGGGATGATGGCAACACATTGATCATGCACGTCATCACCCTCATCATCTTTGATGCGATACTGGGAATCATACCGAAGACAAGCTTGGTTAAACTTCTGTGTGGAGAAATGAGTAATGACCCTGCCGTCACTCGCGCCGTTCTGTAAGGCAATAACTGACGTTCCCGTAACGCCACCTCGATGATAAAGCCAGACATCTCGATCGCCATGTAACTGCAGGTTAAATTTGACGGCCTGATTATCTTCATCAACATAGGGAGTGTAGGCTTGATCTTGTGGCGCCGTCACGCCCCATGTTATTTTATAAAAGTAACCTTGTAATACTTCATCAGAATCAGGCTCGCCGTCGTTATTGGCGTCAGCATGACAGAAATTGTTCTCAACGCACACTTGTCCCCGGCCGCAAACCCATTCCTGTTCAACGGTTTGATCAGTATTGTGGTGGCAAAGTATGGGGCTTTTTGTTGGTGATTTTTCAGCTTGAATTGTGCCCCCAAATTGGTCGCCGCTAGGGGTGTGGATGAAAGATGTTGATGTTCCGGGCGTTTCGGAACGTTTAGCTTCATCGTAGCCGCACTTTTCTCGTGCTGCATAATTGGGTAAATCTGCCCACTTGACTAAGAACTCATTATTGGCTGCTTCCATCCAGGCTTTAGTGGCATCTGGAACTAACGCATTCGATAAAGCACGATATTTGCCTAACCTTCCCAAGCCAGCTTGAATATCGCCCATGGTTTGGCCAAAGGGATTATCTCCCTGAACCCAGGCACGATACGTTTCCTGGTTATCAAAGAAGCCTTCAACCCAGCTGCCTTGCCAACGGGTAGTATCAGTTTGTCCTTGAATGACTTGGGCTTGCTTTAATCTGTCATTGGCTTTTTTCTGTTCTTCTGGTGTACCGCCTGGCTTTATGGTTGCTTCACCCGCTGTTAATGCTTGGGCAAGGATGGAAGGAGATATTTCATTCCCCTGTTTATCTTTCCACTTTCCTTCACCGGCATATTTATATTCCTGGTCTCCGTAGGGTATAATCGTTCCCCCCGGAAGTTCCTGCAATATTTCTCGTTGTTCCTGTTGAGCCAGAACATTCATACGATCATAAGCTTCCTGATGACTTATTTGTCTAGTACTGAGTAAATGCTGGATTTCACCCATATGAACGACCCTTAAATCCTGTTGGTTACGTAATTCCTGGAGACGTTGTTGTGGAGTTGGTGGTGGGGCGGAAGTGGGGGCGGCGGCAGGAGGAGTGGTGGTGGTGGCGGAAGTGGGAGCAGGGATGGCAGCAGGAGTAATCGCACTTTTGAAATCCGCTTCAATTGTTTTCAATATTTCTGAAGTCTCACGTTCAGAGGATACAAATGTTACTGTTACATC
>JAHFRS010000095.1 GCA_023266155.1 archaeon | reverse complement strand
GTGGTATTATACACCAGAATATTGGTTTTTTGTTTGACCGTAGGTTCCCGCCGTACTCCACCATAATTTTTCCACAGCCGCAGATCATCAATGGTGAGGTAAGAAACAGTATGCCCTTCCATTCTTAGTTGTCCATAGATATAGCGCGGATAGGTGCCTAAATACGGTGGAACGCCCAAGCCAGAAGCTTCATCAGTATAGCAGTCGAGGAGAGTGTAATGCATTATATACTGGAGAAGACAGGTGATTTAAAAAAGTATGGGGGAAAATCAAACCTGTCCCATCTAACATTATAGACAATTCCGTTGTTTAAGTGATATTATACTCACTCGCATAAATAATTGAGCAATACTTGCTCGTTCGTAATAAGCAAAGAACATATCTATTGCTTAATTATTTGTGTTCTTTGCTATAACCGCAATTGTCTATTCCGATAATTTCGTTCTATGGATGTCACTTAATCAACGAAATTATCGATATCAGCCTCATCCACTGGACAGCCATTAGACAACATTAGGGAGTGGCTCAATTCAGCATAATAATGAGGAATAAAGCCGTAATGACCTCTTTTTCTGAAGCCATTCCCGCACTGGACAAGTCCGGGTAGGATATATAAAGGAACGATTCCCCTGAAAAGCAACAGAGGTGATTCATACAAAAATGGAACAAAGCAAGTCGTTAGTGGTATTTGAAGGCAAGGAAGTCAGAAGGACTTGGCACCAGGATCAATGGTACTTTTCGGTTGTTGATGTAGTTGGCATTTTAACGGACAGTTCTGTTTCCAGAAGATACTGGTCCGACCTTAAAATAAAGCTTAAAGAAGAGGGATTTGAACCGTACGACAAAATCGTACAGTTGAAATTACTTGCAGAAGATGGTAAGTTAAGAGAGACCGACTGTGCCAATACTGAAATCATGCTCAGGATAATCCAATCCATCCCTTCTCCTAAAGCTGAACCATTTAAGCGCTGGCTGGCTCAAGTCGGGTATGAGCGCATCCAGGAAATAGAAAACCCGGAACTGGCTCAGGACAGAGCCAAGAAATATTATGAACTCAAAGGCTATCCGCAAGACTGGATTGACAAGAGACTACGGGGAATTGCTATCCGGCAAGAACTTACGGACGAATGGAAAACGCGGGGTATTCAGGAAAAGAAAGATTTTGCCATTCTTACCAACGAGATATCTACCGCAACTTTTGGAGTGCCGATAAAAGAGCACAAAATCATCAAAAGCCTTGATCCCAAGTTTGGCAACCAAAACCTTCGCGACCATATGACGGATTTAGAACTAATTTTCTCCATGCTGGGTGAGAAATTATCTACTGAAGCAACACGTGTCAAGGATGCCCAAGGTTTTGCAGAAAACAAGCAGGCTGCTCAGGAAGGTGGCAGTATTGCCGGAAGAGCCAGAGTAGATGCAGAGAAGAGTTTGGGAATCAACGTAGTCTCCGGGAAGAATTATCTTGACTTGCAGCAGAAAGAGGGTATCGAACATCAGAAGAAGAAAAAATAACGGCCACAGCTATCTATCTTTTCTAACCTATAAACCCTGCCACAGCAATCTTTTTAATACTTACCTTTTCTTTTCGTTTCAAAAAGTGGTGATGTGATGGTTTACAAAATAGCTTTAGTTTCTACACACGGTACCGGGAAAACCGCGTTAGCTGGACTGATTGAAGGAGAATTAAAACGCCGCAATATCGAAGCCCGGGCCATTCGGGAGATGTCTACGCAAGCCAGGGAACGTGGCCTGCCCATTAATGAACAGACGACGAAAGAAACTCAATTATGGATTCTCTACCGCCAATTTGCGGAAGAATTATTGCATTCTCAGCCGCGCCAAAGCCGTGAGGCGTACCAGGTCATCATTTGCGATCGGGGCCCCGATAATTATTGTTATTTGAAACATCGTTGTGGTGATGATCCCTTAGCGCTGAACCTGACTTTAGGACATCTTCAACAGTTTCCTTATAACCAGCTCTATCTGCTGCCGATCGTGGACGAACAGATTGTTGACGATGGCACTCGTTCCGTTGATGATGCTTTTCAGCAGGCGATGGATACGGAAATCAGGGCATTTTTTATTCAACACGACATTGCGACGGTGCAACTGCCTTTACCCCAAAAAGATGATCATTTGCGCAATGAGTGGGTTAAGATCATCGTCAATCAAACCTTAACGGACCTGAACGTTGACACAAAATATTTTATTTCATAACCTATGGCCAAATATGTTATCTTGATTGCAGGAAACATTTGTACAGGGAAGACTAAGTTTGTAGAATATTTGCGGGAACAGACAGACCAATTTGCTGAATTTTTGCAGGGAGATGAGAGATTCAGCGTTGTCTCTGAGTTCATTGATCCGGTAGGGTTAGAAAATTTCTACCATGAGCGAAAAGCGTCTACTTCTCAATTCGAGATGACCTGCCTTAATGGGCGAATTAATCGTTATATCAAAGCCAAAAGAAGCCTTGACCTTTGCATCTTTGATAGGGGTATGATTGATGGAGCAGAAACTTTTTGTAAGAATTCTTTTTTGGAAGGGTATCTGAGCCATGATGACTATGAGCTTTATCAACGCACCATCAAGAAAGCGCTGGATAATTTAGATCGCACTGAGCAGCCGCAGTGGCTAGAGCAGCTGGTGGTTTATTTCCGAACAGAGAATTTTACCAGCTTACATCAACGGCAGCAAGAGCGAAAAACAGAAGGCGAACTCATACCTTTGAATTATTTACAACGCATCCATGAAAGGTACGAGGAATTTTTTCAAAACATCCACACGGTTTATGCCTCCTATGGTGTGCGAGCTCCCCGCGTCATAACAATTGATGCTGCTGTTGACTTTAATACGGACAACAAGTACCATCAGCGGACTTTAGAACAATTGATTGGTGAACTGCGTAAAGATGTAGACAGAAATAGGTGAGATTATGGACATTGAAGATAATATTCGCATCGGCGTAGCCGGAATCTTTCACTCCGGCAAAGATCGGCTCACGGAAGCGGCGACGACACTTTATCCAGACACCACCACAGCATTATTAAAAGGTAATTTGTGGGTTCCGGATGAAATTATTTCCAGAAAAGAAAAGAGAAATAAAGAGCTGTTTGATTTATATTCCCGTTCCCCTGAAAAATACGCTTTTCCCTATCAGATGGAATGCCTGGCGAATCGCTTAGCGTGTCAGCAGCTGGTGGATAAAGATGCCGGAATTGTGCTGCAGAATCAGCCCCTGGCAGTGGAACGAGCAACCTATGGGGAAGCTAACAAAGATTATCTTGGCGAATTTTTTCCCATTTATGATAATATGTCGCGAGCGATAATCGCCAGAACCAAACCGGTTCATGTTTTAGTCTATCTGCAAGTGAAAGAGGAACAGCTTCCGGTGATCTTGCAGCGTATCAGCGCATCCGGTCGTGATGGTGAAAAGAAATTTGTGGATGATCCTTCCTATCTATTGAAGCTTATCAGGAGCCACGAGGCCTACATGAAAGAGTGCCGTATTCCCGTCATCTCTGTTGATGCCACACATCCGGCCTTTGCCAAAGATTATGAAGATAAAGAACACCATTTGAAAAGTGTTTTAGAACACCTTGTCCGGGAAACGCGCAGATATAAAGCTCCACCAAGATTAGAATTGTGGCAGTGGGAAGCAGTAGATTATAATCCAGCTCAACAGGCTTCTCGAGTTGGCCGGCGACAAGTTCGAAATCACGTGCAGCAGATGAACGCAATCATCTCCACTGCGGGAATCGTTTCTGGTGGAAAAAGCGGTTTAGCAGAGATGATTGCCGACCAGTTGGACATAAATGTCTCCCGGGAGCTGTCAGGGAGAAATAATGAAATTGTTGATCCGGAATTGTTTCGCTTTCTCGATGCTTTGGCTGCGTTCAAAGCCGGTAAAATCCCTCTGGAAGAATTACGCGGGCCCTGTTATGATCTGCAGGTTCATTTGATTGCTGAACGGCCACGTAAACGAAAGAAATTCATTGCTAAAGGCAAAGCTTTCATTGAAGATCGTTCCATTGAAGAAGATGAAGAGATCTTCTGGCGGCTCTTCCACGACGTACATACTTCCCTGACAACACAGCAGTATGAAACGCTGAAACAAAAAGCGGCCGTTGCTGCGCAGGAAACTCCTCAGCCTCATCTTTATATTGGCGTGATGCGTTCAGCCTTGGAAGCAAAACAACTCTCCATTGGCCGGGGCCGGGATGTGGAACAGGGGGCGTGGTCGTTAGCCGATATGCAGAAGATGGAAAGTTATTTTCATGATTTCTTTAGCGTCAAGAATCCAAAGATCATGCTGGACATGCAAAAATTCAATTCCGACAGTGAAATTCACCGCGGCTGGCTCTGGCAGGAGATGATGTGGGAATTGATGAAAAGGGAGGAAGAACGAAAATAGACTGAGAAGCAAGGATTACGTCATCTTCTTTCTTACGTAACCTTTAAAAAATACTGCCTAATTATTGCCTTCACGGCCCCATAGCTCAGCCTGGTACTGGTCGGCAACGCCGACTCACGTGGGTAATGGAGCGCACGACTGATATGCTGATGGCAGAGAGATCGTGAGGCCCCGTGTTCAAATCACGGTGGGGCCATTTTTATTTATCATTCGATATTTTCAATTTCATCCAGTATTTCAGTCATTCTCCGAGAAATTTTAACGTAAAATACCAAACCTACACCAAAAATAACCAGAGTTATACTTCACCCTAAAAAAAAGAGAGTACTTTGATTCAGCCAGATAAATGTTCCCAGAAATCCCACCACACCGGTCGTGAGCAGGATGAGAAAAGCATTGACTTTTTATGCTTCCCCATGGTATTCTAAGTCCAACCGGTTTTTCTTTAATTGATTTTTGTCCATGGTCGGCTTTATTTGCTGGCAATCGCCGCTATGCCGATGCCGATAAGTGCAAAACCACCAAGGAGCAAAGGTATTTCTCTTTTAGAACTCCCCACGATAGTTAATCCCGCGCCAATAAAGAAAATACCCACAGCAATCCTTAAAAATTCACTCCAGTCAAAAGTTTTGGTCATTCGTAAACCTCTTTCCATTTCTTTTTTATA
>JAHFRS010000094.1 GCA_023266155.1 archaeon | reverse complement strand
TCATCGCCTTTCTGCATCACTTCAATCTTGCCGAATTTGCCGGTGGAAAGCTGCTTCTCGCCCTTAAACTCGGAGCACCAGCCGTTATGCAGCCTGATGGTATCGCCGACACTGATGCGGTCAATGTCTTCATTCCACAGCGTCAGCAGGATTTTCCCGCTGGCATCCTTAATGTGGACGCTGCACACTTTTCCCTTCTTGCCAAATTTGCTGAAGGTGCGAGGCTCTTCTTTTTCCACCACTTCCGCCACGACCTCGATTTTACTCTGGTTGGGCTTGACGTCTTTGATTTCCATGATTAGAGGCTCCTGCCTGCTGGCTTTTATATAGTTTTCGCTGCCCGTTTACAACAATGGAAGAACAGGAGGGCTTTTTGGGGCTGTACGTTAACTTTAAATCCGGCTTGTTCCAGGGCCGACCTCCACTCTTCGGCAGAAAAGGTGTTCACTTCTTTCTGCCGCTGCCAGTCATTGATGGGCTTAGACGATACCACTGCCACCAGGAGGCCTTTCCCGGTCAGGACGCGCTGGATTTCCCGCAGGAGTTTTTCGTATCGTGTAATATAATTTAGCACAAAGATGGCAGTGACGGAATCAAAGCTGCCCGCGGGAAATGGCAATCTTTTCTCCAGATCATGGACAACTTTCTGCTGCAGGCGGTCATTCAGTGTGAGCATTTCTTCAGACAGGTCCAGGCCGGCCACGGAAGGAAGGTAGCTGTAGGCGCCGCAGCCGATATCAAGATTTTTCCCATTGTTCAGGAAGGCTAATTCATCCTCAATCTGTGTTCTGGTTTTCTGGTCAATCTTCCGCTGCCACATGAAGGCTTCGGCATTCCAGAAAGCGGTCTTATTGTCCGGCCAGCCCCGGGCCCAAGGGATAGCTGCAGCAATCCGTTTCAATTTCTCTTCCACTTTCTGGCCATATTGCAACTCTATCAGTCCTGATAAAAAGGCTGTTTCTGGATCCATGGTTAAAAGTTATGGCGGGTATTATCCAAGTTCTTCTTTCAATCGTTTGATGATGTTCTTGAACTCCAATTCGTTTCTCTCTAAGTAATCTTTCTTGACAGCTAATCCCCTGTAATTGATTTCGTTTCGTACTTTTCGTAACTCATCGATCTTTTGGATTTCAAAGTCAAAGTCTTTCATTTTCTCTTTGAGATAGGCAATGAGGCAGAGATGATTGCTACAGTTATAGCCATTTTTGTAAAGATGAGCAAAAATAAGTTCTTTGATGATATCATAGTAAGCCTCAACTTTCAAGACGATGAATTCATCAGAAACTTTCTTATCCCAGAATTTTAAGCGAAGATTAGCCATTATCAACATTTGATTTGACCGTTCTTCATCCGGAACAGATGGCGTGATTATTTTCTCTTCAACACATTCTTTCCAGCTCATTTCTTTTGCCATAGTTAGCCTCCATTAATTTTGATGAAACCATATAAAATAACACCATTAATAATATTGTTTCGCAATTCTTTAGAGAGATTGTTGATATTTTGCTCAAAGAGGAGGTTAATTTTGTGGTTTAGTTTTTTCTCGTATTTGACAAGGTCTAATTTGGGTTCATTTGCTTCTACAAAAATGTCAATATCACTCTTCTCAGTAAATGTTGCTTTTGCACCACTACCAAAGAGAATGATGGATGATGGTAATGTTTCTTTTTGGACGTAATCAATAAGTCCTGATTCGTTGATTTTGAAAATAAGCCCATTCCTTTTGTAAAAGGTGTATTTCTGGTTTTCAGTATTGGCAAAATAAGTAGGGTAGAGAGTGGCTTCTTTCTTTTTGATAAAGCCCATTTTTTCGAGGTCAGCAATGTATTTTAACACTGTCGCATGGCTAAGCTTCAAGTGTCGAGCGATCCCTCTTATCGAGAAGTCTTTGCTCGGAAATTCTATAAAGAGTTCCAGTATTTTATAGGTGTTGTTTTTGAATAATTCATCCATTTTGACCATGTGGTTAATTATTTGACCAGCTGGTTGGAAAAATGACCAGTAGGTATAAATATCTTTCGTTTTATAGTGTGATTACTGAAGAAAGACGAAAGAGTTATATAGTGGGGCCACTTTAAGAGCTATAAAAGATTAAAATAGAGGCCAATAAAAATGAACATAAAACAAAATGTTGCGGGAGCTGTTGCGGCTGTTGGTTTAGTTGGATTACTATATGCTGTTGCTCCTGGAAGAGAAATTAAGCCCATTGGATGGGGTGATGTGAATGGTGACGGTGTTAGTGATGCACTGTTGATCGATAGGCCAGAAGGATTGACAAGCGGCTTTTGGTACACATTAGGATTTGTAGATGGAACTCGTGTTCAACCAGATAAAGAAGGAACGCTACGAACGAAGGCACCATTCGAATATTTTCTAATCGAAGGAAAACAACCTAGCTTAAATTCTTCAGAATTACGAAATTTCCTTACTCGTCAAGGCATTACCTATACCGCCAGGGTTAACCGGCTTGGTCAAAGACCGGGTGATTGTGTTAACTTGACATTGTATACTAATGTTGATGAAGAACCCGGATTTAACGAAGAGATTTTTCCATGCATAAACCGAGATTTGTAAGAGGAATAACGCCCCCCATAAATATCTGGAAAATTTTGTTTAGTCAACGTGAGACGAAGTTAGTCATTTCATTCCTGTTTTTCTATCGACCAAACGATAAGGTCTCTTAGTTACACCTAGCACTCAGAACAAGAAAGTTTATAAAACCATATAAGCCTTGCGCTTTCCCAGGGCCTGTGGTCTAGTGGCTATCTCTTTAAAAGAGACCATTGATGACGTCTCGTTGACGAAAACTCGTTAAATTCGTTGTTTTCAGAGTCGAGAAGAACCCCGGTTCGAAAGCAAGTTACACTATGCAAGTCGTACTCAGGTGGGATATTCCTCCCTGTGGTCGGAAATCCCACGACACTGGCAAAATAATGTAACAGAACGAAAGTCCGGGCAGGCCCATTTATTCATAATTGGCGTAAGCCTGTGGGGTTGATAAGGGGCGAAGCCTCTTATGAGCTAGCCAACTTTATCCTCACTATCATTTTTTTCATGAAACGGCATTTGAGAGCGGCACTAATTGGAATTGCTTTTCTGATAGCTGTACTCAGCAGCTCTTTCATCCGCGAGAATATCTTTTACAGCGTTATAGCAACGTTAGTCCTCTTAGAACTTCTCTACCTCCGAACCAGTCTCAAGGAAGAAAAATGCGACCGTTTCCTCATTACTTTTATCTTTATTACTTTTATCGCTGCAAAAATCTTCTTCCCCCAGGTTGATCCCATCAGCCTGGTCGTGCGCACGGCCTCGTTACTCGCTTTCTTCCTGCTCAACCTGGTTTTGTTGATCGGCCCCTGGTCGCGGTTTTCGGAGAGAATTCGTCGCCTCTACTTTTACCGCCGGCATCTGGGCGTTACCGTCTTCCTGCTGGGGTCACTGCATGCTGCCATCATCTTTTCCAGCTACTTCTCCTTTTCCCTCCGGGACACTTTTTCCTCTCCATTTACCTTTTATGGCTTTACTGCCTGGTTTATTTTCCTGTGGCTGGCAGCAAGCTCCTGGGACTTCCTGCAGAAGGCAGTGCCATCATGGGGATGGAAGTCGCTGCACGCTGCTCTCTTTCTGCTCTATATGGGAGCGGGATACTATTTCTACACCCTTCAGCAAGCCGATCCTGCGGTAAATACTCATCTTGGCATCATTCTTCTGTTTGCTGGTCTATGGATAGTAGTGGCTCCCTACAGCCTCATCAGAAAAATCATGCAGACTTATGTCTTCGGCTGGAAACAGCTGCATGTTCTGATCTATATTGCCTACCTTTCCATACTGCTGCATGCCTGGCTGGGCGTCATTTCGCTGCAGAATGTCTGGCTCAAGGGATTATTCTGGCTCTCACCTATTATTGTCTTCGGTTCGCATCTGGCGGGATGGATCAAACGCGGGCAGGAAGACCGAACCATAAACCAGTCAATTCAGGCGACCAACCAGGAGTTCCACGATGGCGGAAAACGATTTATCGCCCTGGCGCTGGTCAAGGACTTCCAGGAGGGGAAGGGAAAGAAATTCTACGTCGGGAAACAGCCCATCGCCATCTTTAAGCAAGGCAACTCGTTTTTTGCCATCTCTAACCTCTGTGCCCATCAGAAAGGACCGCTTTATCAGGGCAGATTCTCCGAAGGAGTGGTCGAATGCCCCTGGCATTACTGGACGTATAATCTGAAAGACGGCTCCTTTTTGGGAAAGGAGAAATTCTGCCTGCCCGTGTATGAGACGAGAGTCAGGGACGGAATTCTTTTTGTCAGCGAGGAGCCGGTGAATAAGGAGAAGGTGCGGCATCCTTAACAAATAGAAACATTGAAAACACCGTTGGAGGAGGCAACTTCGCTTAATCTGGTGTTTGGCATCCCGACCGGAGCGAAGCGAAGGGAGAGCGCAGCGTGGCTTGAGTAATTTTCTGGGGCGTTAATCAATCTTGGTGTCATTGATAACATCATACTTCAAATGCAGATAAGAATCATTTAGTTTTTTCACTTCGGTTAATTTCAACGCTTTAATAAATGATAATTCTTTCACAGAAGATAAAGATTTTCCGTCAATCAAAGAGGGCGTATCTTTTCCACCTATTAAAGTTGGGGCAACAACAATAGAAATCTTATCAATCAATTTGTTCCTCAAAAAAATCGAGTTCAGTGTACCGCCAGTTTGAATAGTCATTCTATTGATTTTATAATCCTGCTTCAGTTTTCTGAACAAATCAACGAAGTCAATTTTGTTCTTGTAGTAGATAATTTCCAGATTATCAGCATCCTTTCTTTTGAAAGCAGGATGGCTTTTGTTTGTGGTAATTATGTAAAGTTTCTTACTTTTCTTGAGGAGATTATCTACGCCAGTCTTATTTAGATGAGGTTCGTTATCTATAATCAGAAAACTGACAGGCAATTTTACGAGATTTTTTTGAGGTTTGTTTGCCCCAACTTTTGCTAAAACTCTGCCAGAGTTCAAAGAAAGCAAATCAGTGGTTTGCTCAATTTCATAGTACTGTTTTAAGCCCTCTTTGATTCCTCTTATTTTAGGAAAATCTTTATCGACATCTAATTTATCATTACTTCCAGTT
>JAHFRS010000093.1 GCA_023266155.1 archaeon | reverse complement strand
TTTATTGAGGATATGTACAATGCAAAACGACTCCATTCTTCCATTGGGTACAAGACACCCAATGAAATGGAAGCGGAAGTATTAAATATTAGTTAACTTACTGTCTAAGAATAGGGGTTCACTCCATAATAAACATGTCTATCAGAGAAAAAACATGAGTAAGACAAAACTAAGATCAAGTGCTTTTTCTAATGTATGGAGAACATCAGCGTGGATTGTATTTTGCGTTCTACTTTTTATAGAAGCTATTATCAATTATAAAGCTAGCGGACATAAGTTTTTAGAAGTTATTTGGCAACAGAGTTTGGTCTTGATTCTGGGGTTGATATTATATTTCAGTTGGAAAAAGACGAAAGTCCCCCGCCCTGCTGAATTAAGCATTGCCTTAGTGTTGGCTGCCATAAATGAAGAGATTACAAGCATTTTGACTGGCCCATTCTACTACATTGGTAACTTTTTCTCTGGATTATTTGGTTTTATGGGAGGAATTTCTTTTATAGGGGGATATGCTTTGGAAACAGTGCTTATACTTGTTCTGTTATTAAAATGGGCGACCAAAGGAAACTGGAAAGAAGTATTTATTCTCACTTTAAAAGTTGTTGCCCTAGCTATAGTAGTAATGACTGTCTTTTTTCTTGTTGTTTGGACAAAAATATCTCCAATACAGTTTAATTGAGCCTACTTTAAGCATATATTTATTAAGATAAGAAAAAGAATTACAGTAATGAAAAAAATCTGCGGATAAGGGTAATAGCAGGAAAGTATGGTTCTTGATATTTTGTTCAATAGTCATATATAGTATCATTCAATTAATGCATTATTCTAGAGATGTTTCGTTGTGGTCTCAGGCTCTCACTGATACAACCTTTCTTGTTCTAAACACAATTATTTTCTTTGTCGTAATTGTAGTTATGACTCTTTTTCTATCTGGGGGTTGTTTTGTTAATAAACAAAAAATAGCTTTTAAATATTATTCTGGAACTGCCATCCCTTCCATAGCTGTCGCAGTATTAACCCAACAAGTAGTCTTTTATATGATTTTTTATGATAGAACGCAGCAGTTTTTCAGTTTGCAAAGTATGTTTATACCTACAGCCATCGCTGGAGTAGTACATCTCTTGATGACGGCAATACTTCTTCGCTGGTACGTAAAAGTGACATTAAAAGAAGGGTTAAAGATAGGTCTCATTTCCACCATTGTTCCGCTAGTTATTTTAATGTGGCTTCTGTGGGTAGGCAGTAACTTTGCGGGTATGGATTCACTGCAAAAGGCTATCAGCTTCCCGAGGGTATCTTCCGTTGGGCTGAAAAATAAGATTGATGGAACAAAGACAGTTCCCTACCATAACACATTTAAACACCTTCCGCTTCTCCTCCATCAAAAGAGGTAAACTATGTTTGGCTATGAAGTTTTGTGTGTCGGCTCTGCGACCGTAGATCATTTTCTCACGATTCATCAACATTTTTCCTCAGTCCACTCTGGTGACAAAGTCATTGTTGATGATCTTCAGACTTATTCTGGTGGTGGGGCAACCAACGCTGCTGCCGCTCTTTCCAAGTTAGGTATAAAGACTAAGGTACTTACAAAGATAGGGAATGATCATGATGCTGGTTATGTTCTCAAAGATTTACAGAAATATCATGTTTTGAATATCAGCCTTCATCGCAGCCAGAAGAATACTGACTTTGCGACCATCATCTCTTCTGCAAAAGAAAAAGACCGGATCATCTACGTTCATAAAGGGGCATCAACGGATTTGTGTTCAGATGATTTTCGTTGGCGTGAAGTTAGGAGGGCAAAATGGATCTACTTAGCAAGTTTAATGGGAACTGCATGTGGGATAGAAAAAGAGATTGCCCAGGATGCTCAAGAAAGAAATATTCCGATGCTGTTCAACCCTTCCTTGTATCTGGCAAAGAAAGGCAAAATCTATTTACGGCCATTTTTGCGAGCAGCGAAGGTTTTGGTCCTCAATAAAGAAGAAGCACAGGCCGTATTGCAGGAAAAAAATAATAATTCTGCCCATCTGGCAACGCATTTACATACGTTGGGTCCGAAAATGGTGGTGGTTACGGATGGCCCAAAACAATTATTTGCTTACGCTGACGGAAAAATATATTCTTTAATACCTCCAAAAGTAAAAATAGTTCATACTGCAGGCGCAGGAGATGCATTTACCGCAGGATTACTAGCCGGTATTATAAAAAAATATTCATTTGAAGATGCTTTGCGATTAGGACAGGTCAATGCTTCTTCAGTGATTCAGCATATTGGATGCAAGAATATATTGTTGACGGAGAAGGAAGGCAGAAAGATGATGAAAAGAGTTAAGATCAAAGTTCATGAACATAACATCAAGAGATAAAACATGTTCACTCCCACTAAAACCATTCTGGAAAAAGCTCACAAGAATCATTATGCTGTCCCTCATTTTAACATCAACAACATGGAAATTCTGCAAGGGGTAGTGCAGGCAGCGGTAAAATTAAAATCACCAATCATATTAGCGACATCAGAAGGAGCCATTGGATATGCAGGAATGGAATATTTGTATGCTTTAGCAAAAGTAGCTGCTGAAACGCATAAAATACCAATTGCACTGCATCTGGATCACGGAAAGGATCTGAACATTATCAAAAAAGCCATTCAGCTGGGCTATTCCTCAGTGATGATTGATGCTTCCCATGAAGAGTTTGAAAAGAATATTGCTTTCACGAGAAAAGTAGTGCAGCTGGCCCATCGCCAGAGGATTTCTGTCGAAGCAGAGCTGGGTACGATTGGGGGAGCAGAAGACTTAGTAGAATCGCGAAAAATATTATATACTAATCCAACAAAAGCAAAAGAATTTGTGAACAGAACTGGCTGTGATTTTTTAGCGGTGGCTATCGGTACCTCTCATGGCGCATATAAATTTAGGGGAAAGGCAGATTTGCGGCAGGATATTGTAGAGCAGATTCGCAAACTAGTCAAAGTGCCCCTAGTCCTTCATGGAGCATCTGGCGTACCAGAAAAAATTGTAAAAGAAGCACAAAAATATGGCGCAAAACTGACAGGAGTTTATGGAGTTCCAGATTCTCAGATTAAATTAGCCATTCAAAAAGGGATTACAAAAATCAATACTGATACAGATTTACGGTTAGCTTTCGACGCAGCGGTACGAAAAGCAGTTCAAGCCAGGCCTGCCGATTTTGATCCTCGGCATATTTTAGGTCCGGCGAGAGAAGCGATTCAAAAAGTGGCGGAGCAACGTATTACTTTGTTTGATAGTAAAGGGAAAGCTTAATTAATATCCAATTATTTGTTAATCTATTACAAAAGAGGTTCCATGAACAAAATCTACCTTGGTTCTGACCATGCAGGCTTTAAGTTGAAAGAGCAGATCAAAAGCTGGCTGGAACGAAAAAGAGTTCCGTACTATGACGTTGGCGATCTCGTGTTCAATCCTCTGGACGATTATCCCGATTATGCCGAAAAAGTAGCCCGAGCTGTCGTCCGGCACAAGACTAAAGGTCTGTTGATCTGTGGCTCAGCACAAGGAGTCTGCATAGCCGCTAATAAAATCAAAGGGATTCGCGCAGTCATTCCCTTCTCGCTTAAAGAAGCCCGTCTGGCGAGGGAGCATGATGATGCTAATATTCTCTGCTTATCAGGGTGGTATACGCCGTTTCATCAAGCGGCGAGAATGATCGAGAAATTTTTGACGACATCATTCTCCACAGCTATCAGGCATCGCAGAAGGGTAGCTAAAATTAAAAAGCTTGAATCTTCCCGATGAAACAACTCATTTTGCCTTCCATCATCGCCAAAAGTCAGAGCGAATTAGATGCAAAACTTCGACGTTTCCAGGGCGCCGTGAAAACTCTGCATCTCGACATTGTGGACGGCAGATTTGCTCCTAATAAATCGTTGGAATTCTCTTTCACGCTGCAAAAAAAATTTCAATACCAGACGCACCTGATGGTCAAAGATCCGGAAAAATGGATTCAGAAGCAAATTAACAATAGCAGTATCAACCTCTTCATCCCTCACTTTGAAGCCATTGATTATCCTTCTCGTTACCTCCTGTGGATGAAACAATTAAAGAAAAAAACAGCTGTTGCCATCCTGCCGGAAACGACGGTTGGCCATCTTCAAGAACATTTGCCGCATCTCAATTATGTTTTAATTTTAACTGTCCATCCCGGTTTTTACGGCAGTCAATATCTGCCATCCGAACTCCAGAAAATTAAGCTCATCAAAAAAGTAAATCCCAACGTAAAAGTTATTGTGGATGGGGGCATGAATCTAACGACTATTAAAGAAGCGGCGAAAGCCGGAGCTGATTTGTTTGTCACGGGTTCCTATCTCAATAATTATCAGCCAAAGAAAGCGATGGCTGAGTTGCTGAGAGCAATAAAAAATCCCAATCGCAGCAGAGCTGCGGGGTATTCAATTAGTTGAGATTTTTTAATCTTAACTGGGTAATTGGATGTCGTAGCAGAGCTACGGGGTATGAAACCCAGTTAAGAAATCAAAAAATAAAATTGATACTAAAGATTATTTTCGATACTTCCTCATCGTCTTCCATTCAATCAACTGCTTCAAGATTCCGGGAATAATTCCCGTCAGGACAAAATTTTTATATATCGCTATCCCTTTCCATTCACCGAGGCTGATCACCATCACGCGGGGCAGAGAATGATATGCTACCAAAAGCTGCTGCTGTTCCAGATGATAAATATTTTTCACCACCACCTCCGCTTGTTTTTCTGCATTTTGGGCCGTTTTTTCTTCGGCAATAGCTGTAATATCCCCAGCGGCAAAAATAGTAGCCTGGCCTGGCAATTGTAAAAAATCATTGACCACCAGATTATTTCGACCATTTAAACAAGCCGCAAAATTCTTTTTCAGGAATTCATAACTTGGTTTTATGCCCGTACAGAGAAAAGCCAAATCTGCCGTTAGTGTCGTCTTTCTATCTGTGATACCTCTTTTTCTATTGAAAGAGACGACCCGTTCATTCAGCAGAATCGTAACTCCTCTTCTTTCCAAAAATTTCTGGGCAGACTGCCGTGCTTTGGCGGGATTTCGTTCCAGCAATTCGGCAGCGGCATGAACAAGCGTGATTTTCTTAGCAGGATATCTGGCAATAATCTCAGCAGCTAACTCTGTCCCTACTAATCCC
>JAHFRS010000092.1 GCA_023266155.1 archaeon | reverse complement strand
AAACTGGCTGATGGCATCGTCTTTGACACCACCAGCAGGCAGACGGCTGATAAGAATCACTTGCCTACAGAAAATCGAAAATTTGGCCCAGCCATCATTTGCGTCGGCGAACAACAGATTCTTCCTGGTCTGGATGCGCAACTGGTCGATAAAGAAGTAGGTAAGCACTATACTATCCCTCTCGCCGCTGAACAGGCGTTTGGCAAGCGCGACATCAAGAAAATGAAAATTGTGCCGTCCAGCACGTTTGTGGAACATAAATTAAATCCTCATCCTGGATTGCAGATTGACGTTGATGGCGAGAGAGGCATCGTCACGCAGGTGTCGGGAGGAAGAGTGATGGTCAATTTCAATCATCCTCTTGCGGGGAAAGAAGTTATATATAATGTTACGATCAATCGGAAGATTACTGACCAGAAAGAGCAGATTATTTCTTACTTGAATATGAGTATGCACATTCCCGCTGACAACATAAAAATAAACGTTGCTGAGGGGAAAGCACAGGTACAGCTGCCGATGCAGCTGCCGGCGCAATTATTAGAGATTCTGGCAAAAAAGCTGTCGGAATTGACAAAGGTTGATGTGATGTTTGGAACACAGACATGAGCTTGCAAGACATTGTAACGTTACCATGGCGATTATTTTTTCCGGTTTCTCAGGCTGAACGTGAAACTTGCTTGAATGACGTTCGTGAAAAAATAGATTTTTATAAGCCGCGTATTGAGGAAAGAACCGGCATTTCTCTTGGCGAAGTTGCCGTGAAAGAATATTGCCGTTGGCCGCAGGATGCGTATCGCGTTTGGAGAAAGGCAGCGGAGAAAGAATTAGAGATAAACTTATATCCCGCGGGATCTCCTCAATTTTTAGTTGCCCAATGTACATTTGGTCTGGGAAAAATAATCTTGGGATCCACGCGATTGCTTAATGAAGATTTGGGAAATTTAGGATACTTTGATAATACTATTTATGTCTATTTTGGTTTTTCATATAAATTTAATGGTTTCGACGTTTATGAGCAAAGCATCGTGCATGAACTAACCCATCACCTTTGGAAAAATCTTTCGGGAAAAGAAAATACATGGGGAAATACACGGACAGGGAATTTTAAGATGTGGTCAGAAGGGTATGCTCAATACGGGGCGGATAAGTGGTTTGCTGATCTCTATCCCCAAGATTATCAAGTGAACCATAGCCCTAGATCTTTACTCTATCAGCAAGGCAAAGAAAAGGTTGAACAACTGGTCGCAAAGCACGGGAAAGAAATTCTGCTGCGCATCCCAAAAGAATGGGAAAAATTGCAACGAGAAATAAGTCTACCCTAACTACCTTTTCTATCATCACAATCTTTATAAAGAAATCGCCCTTCTAAAACCTAGTTTTAACGGAGAGAAAAAAAACAGAAAAGAGTTGAGAGTCATGGATTCCGCCGCGGATAGTTCTTTTTCAACCAGCAGAAATCAATCTTCCCCTTCCTATCCCCGAGCCAGCCAATATTCTCAGCATGATTCTCAACAAGATCCTCAGCCCCAACGATATCCTCGTCCCACGATCAACTCCTCGCCAAAGATCATCGCTGAAGAGATTTCCCACAAGAAAGCTAATGCCGAGATTGACGCTGAACTGGAACGTATCATTGCCGCGCAGAAAACGAGAATTAGAGTCATTGGCTGTGGCGGCGGCGGCAACAATACCATTAACCGTATCTCCGAAGTGGGCATTAAAGGGATCGAGACGATTGCCATTAATACCGATGCCCAAGATTTATTATACACCACTGCAGACCGTAAAGTTCTGATTGGTAAAGAACTCACGCATGGCCTTGGTGCTGGCTCTAATCCCAAAATTGGGGAAGAAGCGGCGAAAGAAAGCGAATCGGACCTGAAAAAAACGTTGGAAGGGGCCGATATGATTTTCATCACTTGTGGCCTTGGCGGCGGAACGGGCACGGGCAGTGCTCCCTACGTAGCTCAATTAGCAAAAAAAATGGGGTTATTAAGTGTTGCTATCGTCACGATTCCTTTTATCATGGAAGGCTCGCATCGTTTTGAGAATGCCATGATTGGGCTGGAGAAATTAGAGCAGAACATTAATACCCTCATTGTCATCCCTAACGAAAAACTGCTGGAGTTAGCTCCCCACCTGCCATTACAGACAGCATTTAAAGTCGCAGATGAAATTCTCACCAATGCGGTGAAAGGTATCGCTGAACTGGTTACTAAGACCGGGCTCGTTAATCTTGATTTTGCCGATGTCAAAGCGATCATGGGTGAAGGCGGCATGGCTCTCATTGGCATGGGCGAATCTGACTCTGAAAATCGCGCCGATGAATCCGTGGCACGGGCGTTAGAAAACCCTTTGATTGATGTGGACGTTTCCAAAGCGACGGGAGCATTGATTAATATTTCCGGTGGGGAAAATCTCACGCTGGATGAATCCAGAAGGATTGTTGAGACCGTCGGGCAGAAACTTGATCCTAAAGCGAAGATTATCTGGGGGGCGCAGATTTACAAGGATCTTGACCGTACCATCAGGACGATGTTAATCATTACTGGTGTGAAGTCTGAACAGATTTTTGGTGGGGAAAACATGCTCCGCCTGAAACATAAGAGCGCCATTGAGACAGAATTAGGGATTGAGTTTGTGCATTGATGAGATTTCTGATTCTTGAAGAAGAAAGGCCTTGAAGAGATAAGTATAGAGAAATGCGTTGATGAGTGTAAAAAATAACACGCATGTCAATCACAAAGATTTTGACTTTAGGATGCTAAACAAATAGTAAAAAAACAAAAATAAAAAAAAAGATATCGTCAAGAATCCTGATGTTCTAAGTGAAACTTATCTTAGAATCGTGGTTTTCTATTTCGATAACATTCGCGGCAATATACCGGCTTCCCTTCCGTAGGCTTGAATGGCACTTCACATTCTGCGCCACAATCGGAACAAGTTGCTTTATGCATTTCGCGCGGACCAAAATCTCGTCCTCCGCCGCCAGATCCACCGCGGAATCCGCCTCCACTACCACCACGTCGGTCGCCAAATTCTCCCATCGTTGTTTCCTCCTATTCTTCGCTTATTTTTTGCAAAAAGCCAAATTGTTGGCTCGTTGTGTAATCCTTTCTATTGTGGGGGTGATTTATAAGCTTTTCCTCGCAAAATTACTTCCCCCAGCCGCTTCCCCAACGCGGCGGCTGATAACTTTGGGACTGCTCCCGGCGAGGAAACCGTGACGGGCGTTCACCGTCAAAACGGCGGTATCCACGATGAGCATTCTGGTCGCTTCTGCCATGATAGCTCCGAGAAGAGTTCTCTTCAGAATCAAACCTGCGGGCATCAAAGCGCAATCGCGCAAAAGGTTCTAATGGCAATTCCTGAATATTAACTCTGAATCGGTTCAGAATGTCGCCAAAAGCCTGAAAGTCTTTCTGACTTAACAACGTAATGGCCTTGCCGCTTTCCCCGGCCCGGGCTGTTCGCCCAATGCGATGGATATATTCCTGTGGATCAGCAGAAAGGTCATAATTAAAGATGTGCGAAACGTCTTTAATATCTAATCCGCGTGCCGCGACGGCCGACGCAACCAAAATTGGCGCCTGGCCACAATGAAATTTTTCGATGACGTTTAAGCGCCGGTTCTGGCTCAGTTTGCCGTGAATCATCTCGTTACGCAGACCTTGTAGTTGCAGATTCCTTGAGACTAATTCTACCGTCGATCGGGCAGAACAAAAAATAATCACGCGTTGTGTGGCTTCTTTCTTGAGCAGATGCACCAAGAGGGAAAATTTTTCATGATGCTGGACATTATAATAAAACTGTTCCAGCAATTCTTCCTGCACTTGGGCTTCTGCTTCGGCCGTGACGGGAGCATGCATAAATCTTTCCGTCAAGTGGTCAATTTCTTTTGAAATGGTGGCGCCAAACAACAACATCTGTCGCTTCTCAGGCGTATAACTCAGAATATATTCAATATCTTCAATGAACCCCATCTCCACCATCTTATCAGCTTCATCCAAGACAGTGCATGTCAGGTGAGATAAATTTAAGTTCTGGCGATTAAGGTGATCTTTTAAGCGTCCGGGCGTTCCCACCACAATATCCGCGCGCGAAATCTGTTCAATCTGCGGGCCGAGTGAAACCCCGCCATACACCGTCGCGAGGCGAAAATGAAGATATTTTCCAAATTTTCGTAATTCGTCTCCGATTTGCACGGCTAACTCTCTCGTGGGAGCCATAATCAAGACTTGTAATCCTGCTTGTGGCCGTAAATTTTCCAGAATGGGCAGGCCAAACGCTGCCGTTTTTCCTGAACCGGTGCGAGACATACCAATCAGATCCTTTCCCGCCTTGATTAGGGGGATGGCTTTCTGCTGAATTAATGTTGGGGTGGTAATCTCTAATTCTCTCAACGCTCTCACTAATTCCGGCCGGATTCCTAAAGCCTGAAAAGGAGATTCAATTGAAGATTCTATCCTCGGGTGTTCCACTTTAACGTCTTCCTGGTATTGCTGTTGTTCCCGGTTTATATTTCCCTGTGGCTCAGGCTGTTGTCGCAGAGCACTTTGTTCTTGATTCATCTGTACTTCTCCTTGGAAAAACTCAAAATTCGAATCTTGATATTCTCGTTCGAGGTAAGATCCTCAATTTTGTGAAACAGAATGAGTAAAAATTGTTCTTACCCTCCGTTTCCGCCTTCCAATAGGCTGTTATTAAGGGGTGCACTTTATAAAGGTTTCGTTACATAAATGTTGTTTCTGTAAAGGAGTAAATAAACCTCATTTTCAGTTTTCTATAATGCTCTCTGGAGATGTATATATTCTGGAAATGAATATATAATAGGTGTTCTGCTGTTCGATCATGTCCCTCCAGCGTATCAAATACAAAGATATCGAACAAATCCCCTCCCTCCAGGTTAATAAAGAGTTCAAGCAGGATTTTGCGGGCAGTTCCCCTGCTCCTTTCATCGGCCGGTTCGGTTATCCCTGCGTCAACATCGGTATTCTGAGCCCGCAAATTTCTGGAGATACTTCTTCTTATGACAGCCCAAAATTATGGAGCCAACAGAACCTTCCCATCGGCACGATTGCCAGCAGAAGATATAGTTTAGTTAATTCACGGACGCAATGGAATGTCAAAGATCTTCATTCTCAGAAAAAGGGCATTCATTCTTCCGGAAAATTCCT
>JAHFRS010000091.1 GCA_023266155.1 archaeon | reverse complement strand
CTTATTTGCTACTTAGTGATTACACCTTGTCGAAGATATAAGCTTTTAGTATAAAAGTATAAGTTTTTTAGAAAGATTTATAAAGAAGTGGTCTTTAGCCCCCTCAAGATGAGCAAGGAGCTTGGTCTGCCCTCACGAGACTTTGTCCTTTCGCGAAAGTTTTAAATAATACTATGACAATACCATGACAATGGCAGCAAAAAGTGAAACGTTAAGTTTTACCGTACCCGAAGTGCTCCGGTTAGAACTAGGGGCTATTCCTAAGACCGGTTACTACGATAGCACTTCTGAATTCCTACGGGATGCAATGAGAACACTACTCTCGGCCAGAAAGGATTTGCGCCTCTCCATCGCCACCGTTCTGTACACAGAAAACAAGATTTCGCTGGGGAAAGCGGTGGAAATCGCCGGGGTCGGTTATGAAGAGATGAAGCGCATATTGGCTGAGAGGGGTGTTAAACTAAAATCTGGTTCTTCCACTGTGAAGGAAATGGAAGAAGAGCTTGAAAAAATCAAGAAATGGCAAGGATGATCATTACTGATACGGGCTTCTTAAGCTCTTTCATGAAAATCGGAAGACTGGATCTTATTTTCAGGGCTTTTGACACAACTAGGATTGTAATCACCAGTGGCGTTCTTCAGGAATTGGAACAAGCTCCGATGCAGAGGGAACTTAAAGAAGCATTGCAGTCTGAAGAACACAAAATAATTGTGAAAGAGATAGGGGAGACGCCTGCTGAAGGATTTGGTAGAGGCGAAATGGAATCCATGGCTCTGGCCGCGGAGACGAATTCACTTCTTCTCATGGATGACCGGAAAGCTGCACAATACGCAAAACAAAAAGGAATAACTGTAATGGGCATTGCTACTTTCCTGCTCTATTGTAAAACTAACAAAGTCATTTCTAAAGAAGATCTCCAAACTATTATTACAGAATTAAAAGAGAAAGATTATTACCAGTTTAATGAGGAGGTACGGGGGAAACTGCTGGAATAAATTTCCTGCTGGATTTAACTTTGACCATGCAACGCAAACTCGTCCAAATGGGCCAGCACACCTTAATGGCTGCTATACCTAGCAAATGGGTCCAGCGGCATAATCTCAAGAAAGGCGATTTTATTGAATTCAACGAAGTAGAGAATAAGCTCGTGGCCACTTCCACTGCCGAAATCTTTGAACGAAAAACAGAAGTCACGGTTCTCTCTCCAACCATAGAAGTAATCTGGAGAATTATCCAGCCGGCCTACACTTCCGGCTATGATGAACTGATCATTCATTATCATGATAAGCGAGCGCTCCCTCTTATTGAACGGTCGATCAAGGACCTGATTGGCTTTGAAATTGTGGAAGTAACGCCGACCCTGGTGAAAGTGAAATCCATCTCTAAGCAGCTGGATGAGGAATTTCCCGTTATTCTGCGCCGGACATTTTTAGTGCTGCAGCAGATGACGGAAGTAATGGCAGAAATCCTGGGAAAAAAGCAGCGAACGCGTCTGGAAGAAATAAAATCACTGGAAATAACCATCAACCGCTATACGATGTTCTTAAAAAGGATTATTAACCGAACCGGGTACAAGTATCCGCATTATACGTATTTGCTGGTTACTTTTCTGGAATTGGCCGCAAACCATATCGAATATCTCCGTCGGTATTTAGCCAGCTCAAAAAGAGGGATAGAACCAGAAATACTGAAAGAATGGAAGAAACTTGTTGATTTAAACCGACAAGTGTACGACTTATACTACAATTATTCCGCGGAAAAATTTGTCTGGATTGCCGAAGCCCAACCCCATTTTAAATGGTTTGAGAAGATCAAGGATCCCACGATTAAATTCAATTTTAAAGCGATGGCAGAATATTTGGTGCAGATGGCCAGGCAGATCGTGGCACTGTACACTTAACTCTCACAATGAAGCCTTCTTCCAGTATGGCAACAATTTATATTCTTTTTTCATGAAATTCTTTCACGTTCCTAAAATCCACTTTCACAAATTTCCTGAATTCCAATCCCCTTTTCTTCAATTCCCGCAGCGCCAACTCGACGTGAGTACTGCCCTTAGGAACCGTAAAACCTGCTTGCACACTCAAATAATTTAATTGCTGTAACGCAGCGGCTCTGGCCAAGATAGAAGCAGCCGCCACTTCCACATATTTGGATTCCGCGTGCTCTTCCTGCACATCTCCCGCCACACACCCGGGAAATTTATCCACAACATGCTTCCCCGGCAACAAATCATGAGCACACTTTTGATGCAGCGTATTAAGAAGCAGCGTCACTTTGCCGCCATGATTATACTCTTCCGGCAACAGGCTGCGGATTTCGCAAGGAACAATTTTTCTTATTTTCTCTGCCAGCGGCAGAATGTCCTGATCCCGCAACATTTTGCTGTCCGCCACACCCAACTCCTGCAACTGTTTCCTCAGAATATCGTTGGCTTTCACCGCCGCAACAGTCAAACCACCAAAGGTATCGCCTTTCAACGACTCATCGCTGCCGATGAACCATCCTGATTCTCGGCGGAAAGATTCCCGTTTTATTTTTTCACCGATGCCGCTCTTTTCCAATGCTGCTGCCACTTTTTGTACGTCTTTTGGTGGCCCCTGCAGCAGTAATTTCCCGGAAGTGAAAAGAATCAGAGTAACGTTGCCTTTTTTCAGGCGTAGTTGCTCATAGATGGTTTTAGGCTGCTCTTTGGTAAAGCTTTTAGGAAGGCTTTTGCTGAGGTTCTCTGTGGTGACGTTGGTGAAGATGGCCATTTTTCTTACAGTAATAGTTTCCGGCATCTTTTAAGGGAAAATTTATTTTTTCGGTTATTAAACTTAATGATAAACTTATCAAAAAATCCTTTCTGACCCAATAGCACCGGAAATGTATGATGACTGAGCATAATACTCATCGGGATAGTAAATTGATGTCTTTCGCGACCCTGTTGCAGGGCCACGACAACTGTAGATTCTACCGATTCAATGAAACCACCTATGCCAAAAGAACGTTCCTTTTCACCCGTAAGGGGAAGGCCTAATAGTTCAGCGAGGCGGAGAGGGAGAGCACAGGCATCAGCTCCAGAATCAACAACAGCATAGACAGTAACGGGAACTTTCCCAATCAGGGTGATAGGTATTAAAGGAACTCTCGACGTTGTTCCATCAGCATGAGGCACGGTAACATAGCAGTAGCGCAGGACCATTTTAGAAAATCCATTTTTCTTTTCCAGGGACGAGAACGAGCGCAGGAATACTTCCTGGATACTTTTTTTTTGCTTGAGTATAAACCAATTTCACGTTTTTTCCGTGAGAAACCACATTTTGTTCACAGATAGCAATCCATTCTCCGCTGTAATGGCTGAGATCCATCCTCAAAAAGTCTTCATAGCCTTTATCCTTCATGTACAAATGAAAGGGGTAACGTAATTTAAATGTTTCGATAAAAAATAAGATAAATGGATCAGCCTCTTATCCGAATTATCCCCACCTCTTCTGTTTCCTTATTCAAAACTCCCCCAACCTTTTCTGTTTCTTCGCCTCAACCAGATCTTTATACGGCTGCCATTTCTTACGAAACAAATGCGCATGCGTTTCATAATGGTTCTTCAGAAACTCAATGGTTTTAGGGTCATGCAGGTAGCCGGAGCCAAAATTAATCCCTATTTCAGTTTTCAGATGGTCAATCTGTCGGTCACGGATGACTTTTGCGACAATGGAAGCAGCTCCCACGATAATATGGTTGACATCAGCTTTATGTTCGACAATGAGCTTGGCTTTATCATGCACCCCTTTGCTTAATTTTCGAGAGACATAATCCAGATACGCTTCAATATTGGGGCTGGGACAATCAATCACAATGATGTCGGGATCTAATTCTGAGACTAACCGGGCGGCAGTATCGGCTTCCAGCCAGTTTAAATTGGTGCCTTCCTCCGTTAACGACAAATCAATGGCATCGGGCTCAATCACTTCCACACGAAAATCATGGACAATCTCATGGATGCGATCAAATAATTCTTCCCTTACTTCCGGGCTGAGCAGTTTGCTGTCCTTAACCCCTAACCATTCCAGCTTTTTAATGTCTTCTTCTTTGATCGCTAATGCGGCCATGACTAAGGGGCCGAGAATGGGACCTCGGCCTGCTTCATCCACGCCGACGATGATACTCGTTTGGTTCTTCGTTGTCATTTGGCCAAGGCAATAAATTCTTCTTTGGTTTTTCCGGATTGACGGATAATGCTCAATAAAGTGCTGGGAAGAATCTCTTTATTCCCGTGTACCGGCACAGTAACATACCACCCTTTTTCCGGAGTTCTTTTATAGAGCGTCAGATGGGAGCCTTTTTGACGTTTAATGATAAATCCTTCTTTCACAAGAATGGCGATGACTTCTTTACCTGAAGGAGTAGGAAGTTTCATGATACTACTAAGGGAATTTCTAATGAGCCTGAGAAGGTTTCTGGCACTAACACTTCCTTTTCGAGATCCTCGGGCAACAACCAGACTTTCTCTAAAAGTTCCATGACTTCCCCTTCCTGAACCATGGTCTCAACGTGCAACTCCACGGCCTCTTTAAGATTTGTTCGTGCTTCCTCCATGGTATCACCTTGACTGGCGACATCGAGTTCCGGACACCAAGAGGAATACCTTCCCTGTTCTTTCCTGATTACTGCCGTGAGGATCAGTTCTTTAACCATAATTCCTTAAAAGCACTTTTATTTATAAAACTAACGAGGGAAAATTCCAGCTTTTGATTATTTCACCAATTCATCAATACTTTTCCCATCTACGTGAGAATAATAACGCACGCCATCGCGTTCGATGTAAACTTCGGGAGAAGGATTACTGCGGACGTTCTTTTGGATGATTTCAGAAGCCTTACGAGTGTACTGTGCTGCGACATCACTAGACAGACCGTAAAAACAAAAAGAAGCAAGAGCAATGGACGCACCTAGAAAAATTTTTGTACTCCAAGGGGTCTTATTAAAAATATCTATTAATGAATCGCTGCTGTTTTCTTCATTATTTTCAACCATTTTTTCATTCACTCCTGATATTGGTTATTCTCTTCATAAATTTCAAAGTAATTCTCCCCCACAACCCAAAGGCATCGGTAAATTCCTTCATTCAAAATCCTCTTTTATACACCATACTTTCTCTTCATCTCTTTATGGCTGATCAGTTCTGCATCGGGAACGGCTTGCGCCAGCGCTA
>JAHFRS010000090.1:3216-5321 GCA_023266155.1 archaeon | reverse complement strand
CAAATTTATTTTTAGCGTGCATTTTTGATTGCCGTGATAAAAACATCCTCACCTTTTAATATTAGGCCGGTCTGGACGATAGCCAGGATGGCTTTATTGTTATTTTTGAGATTATGGGAAAAATCCCGTTCTAACATGATCAGTGGGTTAACCTTTTTCGTTCGTAGGGCGGAAATTTCGAGGCAAAACGTATTTACGGCTTTCACTTCCTGTTTTCTTTTTATGATAAATAACACGTCCACGTCTCTGGCTGATTTTTCCGGAGAGAGTATCGAGCCAAAGAGAACGATACTTTGAGCAGGATATTTTTCTAAGTCAGAAACATACACTTTAGCCGTTTTATTCTCGATGAGGAGCTGGTTCTTTTCTTTAATCAGAATCAGTTCGCAGGATTTTACTGCTTCGGTACTGGCAAAATTCAGCGTGTAGTAAATGGCATTGCCCATTTCCCGGACCTGAACAACCTGTTTCTCCCGCAAGGCTTGCAGTATTTTGTGAGCACTGCCGACGCTGATGTACAGAGTTCTGGCGATCTGATTAACATTATAGCTCTCCGTATGGCGGAGGAGGAAGTCCAGTATTTTAATGGCATTGGTGGTCAGCAGCATATTCATTCTCAGTGAATAAATATTCATTAAAATTGAATGAGCTATATAAATGTTCTGGTGGAAAAAAGTGTCGGCCTGAAGAGAGAAACAAAGACAGTTTTTTTACTTCCCGGCCTGATACGGCTTTTCCACCTTCTCTTGGGGATATAAAACGTTGAGAATCCTGATAATCTTCGGCTCAATCTCTCCCCGATGCTCTACCGCATAGGTAACCACCACCCCCTCCACATTTATAAATTTTACTACTATAAAATAAATAACAAAAACTGGAAACAAAACCATTATAAACCCTGAAAATAACCTTCCTCACATGAAAAAAGTGGTCTTGTCTCATGGCGTAACCGCCCTGTACCATCACAAACCGGGAACGACCGTGGTGGTGGAAGTTCTGATCAACGTCGGCAGTAATCAGGAAATTCCCTCCGAACGCGGCCTGTCACATTTTTTGGAACATATCCTGTTTGAAGGCACCACGAAGAGACCGACCAACCACGAGATTGCCAACGAAATTGAAAAGATTGGCGGAGAATTTAATGCCTACACCACTGGTGACAGAACCTGCTTTTATGTTAAAGTCCTGAAGAAACATTTCCCCATCGCGGTGGAAATTTTAGCCGATATTCTCCAGCATCCTTTGCTGAATCCTAAAGATATTGCCAAGGAAAAGAATGTGGTGTTGAAAGAAATTGACATGGTCAATGATGAGCCGCGGTTTTACCAATGGGTTCTTTTACAAAAGAACTTATTTATGAAACACCCCTGCCGTTACCCGACGTATGGTGAAAAAAAGGTGATTCAGAACCTTCAGCGGGAAACCATTGCAAGCTATTTTCATAAGTATTATGCTCCCAATAATATGATCGTCACCATCGTGGGGGATATTCAACACTGGCAGGAACAGCTGGAACAACACTTTCTTCATTCCGCCCGGAAGGTGAAACTGCCCGTCCTTCCCCAAGAACCAGCGGCAAAGAAAAATACTGTTGTCAGGGAACGCCGCAATATTGCCAACAGTTATCTGGTGATGGGGTTCAAGACCGTTCCCAGAACTCATGCTGATTCATATGTGTTGGAAGTGATGAATGGCATTTTGGGAAGGGGACAAAGTGGTCGGATGTTCACGGAAATTCGCGCTAAATTAGGATTGGGGTATGAAGTTGGCACGCAAAATGTTGCCGAGAAGAGCAGCGGGTATTTTGCGGTGTATGCCTCGATTGATAAAAAGAATTTGCCGCTGGTAAAATCTCTCATTCTGAAAGAACTGCAGAAATTAGCGTTCGTTTCCGCCAAAGATCTTCAGGAAGCTAAGGAATATATTGAAGGCAGTTATTTATTGGACTTGGAAGATGCCCAGAAAATCGCGGATCAGGTTTTATTTTGGCAGCAGATTAACGATGCGAGGATGATGGAGGAGTACCTGCAGAAAATTAAAATGGTGACGAGCGGTGATGTGCAGCGAGTGGCGAAGAAATATTTTAAGTATCATACTTTGGTGGT
>JAHFRS010000090.1:0-3116 GCA_023266155.1 archaeon | reverse complement strand
TCTGCGCGGTGTTCAAGGGCATACTGAACTGCTGTTGCATGAATTCCCGCATAACTTTCTATTTCTCCTTGATTAAAACCAGCGTCATCTGCTTCATAGATTTGGCTGGCGAGGCGATAGGTAAGTACATGTTCACCGTGGAATGTATCAAAAGTTTTGACATACTTGGTGTGCCTGACAACTTTTTTCTTAGAGAAGTATTGTTGGACAGAAGCCCCATGAATTCCGGCAAAGTAAGCAAGGTCTACTTGTGAAAGCGGTGAATCAAAACAGGATAAGATTCTTTTTTTTTTTGCAAGGCTCACTTTTCGTGAGGGTATATTCAATTTCCCGTAAAGTGGTTCAAGACCAACTTTTCGAAGAATACGGCCGGTATATCCTACCGCCCAGCCAAACGGTTCACATAGTTCTGCCAAACTAAGTGGTTTTACACCATGCCACTTCGCTTCTTCCAAACCACCGAATTGGTCAATGATTTTTTGGGAGTAGTTGTAGTTATCGAAGAATTGAACCAGCTCTTTGAAGGGGGTGGATTGATTTACGTTGCAGGCCTGAACATATTTCCACGCTTTTTCGTACGCAAAGCCCTTCTTTTTGCATAACTGCGTAATACGCTCTTCCAGTAAAAAGAGGTAGTGTTTCCGGAATGAAATGGGGATTATGCTACCTGTATCGTTGTGGCCATGCCAACCTATTTCTTTCCTTCTCTGCTTGTAGACTTCATGTTGACCAGTTCTATGGATATATTGATTAACATTTTGATATGTACATCCTACCTGCTCGGCAATATCCCGTAAGGGAACGCCCTGCGTGATAAGAACATCATACTCTGGCTTCGCTGATTTCATCTTAATTTGCTCTTTAATGGCGGGTGGTAAAGTAATGTGACATCTTCCTGCCATTCGTGAGATCATCTGGGGAGAATATCCTGTTTTTTTACAAAGAACATCAAGAGTAATCCTCTCTTCTGTACACGTAGCACGAAGAATCCCAATCTTTTCGCTATCAGGTTTTGTCGTCAACCGAAATGGCACGATGATTTCATGCCGCCAACAAAAATTATAGACAATCTTGTGGCCGGACCCTAATTTTTCCACCAATTCATCCATTGAACGTACGCCTGCCACCAAGGCATCATCAATCTGTTCTTTGCGAATCCACTTAGACTTTCTCAATCCTGGAAGTGCGATATCCCCCTGACGAATTCCATCGATTGATTTTTCACGTCCCTTTCTGGGGGAAATATCATTGAGAGGAATCCCATAATGCCTGGCAATAATGTCAATGGCAGTGAAAGAGAAGCGGCTGGCTTTGGCTATCTCTATACTTGATCTTTGATGCTTCAAAAGTATATACCTAGCCCCTTCTTCATACGAGCGAATCATGAGCGGTGAAGTTCTTAACTCAGAAGCGATCTCAACTTCACTCTTTCCTACCTGTTTCAATTCAATAATCCGTAAGATGCGATCTTCTAAGAGAGACATAACCTTAAAAAACCTTCTTTCTTTATAATGATTACTATTAAAAAGTAGTATTACCTCGTCGTCTCAAACTGCTCCACTTGTTCTTGCAACTTCTTCGCCTTCGGGTTCTTCTCAAAATGTTCTCGTACCGGTATCAACATCTGATTGATCGCATCAGCGGCTGCATTTTTCAAATCTTGTGGATGTAAGTTTCCTGCCACAAACGCTTCCTCCAATTGAGAATATGAATTAAACGTCACGTTTCCTCCATATTTTTCTGGCCTCATAATCGTGAGGAAAGGATATTTCTCAAAAATAAGATATTTACAATATTCTAGGACGGGATTATCTAAAATCATTTTCTCGGGGCAATAGGCTTTCTTGAATTTTCGTTTAATCTCTTCATAGGAATCTGTCATAAAAATGCAAGTATCTGGTTTTGACTTAGACATCTTCAGTTCAATCGCCCGATCTGCTCCTGAAATAGTGGTTTTTGGTGGCTCACCTAATCCCAGCAGCATGTGGTGAGAAATAATAATCGGCTTTTTGAATCCTAATTTAGGTGCAACTTCCCGTGCCAGCACATTGACTTTACGCTGATCCATCCCCAGCTGTGTAATATCTGCTTTCAGATGAAAAATGTCAGCACATTGCATACAAGGATAAAATATCTGCGCGGCACTGAGGGTTTCCTGTTCACTTCTGCCCATGATTTGACTACAGCGTGTAATTCTGGTAACAGAGTTGAGACGACCGATGTTAATCACTTTCAGCCAATACTCGGTATCAGACATCACATCAGAGGCCCAGAGAAATTCCACATTTTTCATGTCCATACCAGATGCTTTCCACACTTCAATAAAATATTTGCCGACGAGCTTTATTTTCTCTAAATCTCCGCCCATCTTATTATTCATCAGCGCGAACCAGTCCGCCACCCAAAATTTGAAATGGATGCCCGCTTTGGTAAGTTTATTGACATTGATGGCACGTAAAATGCCTTGCGCGATATGAATTTTGCCGCTAGGTTCAAATCCATCATACGCAATAGGATGTTCTTTCGTTTTGAGCAACTCAATCAGCTCATCGTCGCTGATAATTTCTTCACCTACTTGCTTGATAAGTTTTATTTTTTCGTCCAGCTTCATGAGGGAGAAAGAGCAGGGCTACTATAAATAGTTAATGGGTGAATGTATAAAGAAAGCTTGGAAATTGCGGGCAAGGCCAAGAAGCGAGGCGAGAACAACTTTCGTTCATGAGGATTATCGAGATGCTTTTCTTCGATTTAATTCAACCTGATTTGGACGAGAGATACTTCTAGAAAAGCACGAGCCGAGCGGCCTGCCCGCAATTTCTCGAGAGCAGCTTTCCTTATACGGGTGAATTATACCCATTGTATTTGTTTAGCACCTTCGAAGTCCTCATCGTAAAAATCGAGAGAGCTATCTCCCCGTAGGGGGGAGAGTCACTTCGTTCGTTCGTTGCCTGCGGGCAACCGTCCCCCGATTACGCTCTCGATGTAACTTCGCATGACTTCGACCTGATGGTGCTAAACAAATACGACCCATTTACTCCTCTCCATCACCATAATTTCAGTAAAATATAAATAGAAACCGGTTAAAAACACCTTTATGAGCAAAGCTATCCTGTTTG
>JAHFRS010000089.1 GCA_023266155.1 archaeon | reverse complement strand
AAAAGGATTGAACATTAACCTTTATATCATTGGAAGAGAAAATATTTTTGAACAATTCATCGTTTGTTTTGATGAAAGAGAAAAAGCGATAGAGTTCAAACCCAGAGAGTAACCTTGTCATTCTTATTCAAACAAATTGTTTTTCTTTTGAAAGAATCAACCACTTTTCCCAATCCATTAATTCCATCATACCCGCAGCAATACCCGCCGTCATCCGTCTCCGTCCAGGAAAACTGCTGGCCGTAAATGTTGGTGTGGGGAATTCTGTCGGTAGCTGAAACTTCTCCTGCTTCGGTTTCTGTACCTGGTTCGGGGGGAGTTTCAGAAGATGCTCCATGAAGCTGTTCATTGATTGACGTGCCTTCACACCCGGCAGCAAATTGATGACAATTGTCGGACGTGTCGGCATTACAATCGTTATTTATTCCATCGCCACAAACTTCTGCGGCGCTAGGATTGATGCAGACGGCGCATTGGGCATTCTTTATCGGATCGATGGCACAATCAGCGGGAGTTTCGGGACAATTAGGGGGATCATCAGCAGGATTATCGTCGCAGTCGTTTTTGGTGGTAGTTATGCCGTCATGATCTACATCGGTGCCGGGCTGCTGTTCCCAAGTTGGAATTCCCAGTTCATCGTTAAGTAAACACTTGTAAAGCATATTGGAAACCCAAGTCACTTTACCTTCATTTTGCGGAGAAGAACACCTTTTCCAAAACAAATCGTCTGAACATATATATTCATTGCCATCCTGCGACTTTACATCCTTGCTATCGATACAATCAGTGCAATCGCCGTAAACCCACGCGGAAATTCCCGTATTGAAATCTTGATAGTAAGGGGTTAGGATGGAGCCCCTGCCAGCTTGTGCACAACGGTGTCCATTCGAACCATAATATTCATCAACTCTAATATTGCAACCAGTACTTCTGGGAGAAGGGGCGCCACAGTCTGCCTGTGCCAAACTTTCACGAATCTCTCCAACGACATTTCCTCCCTCGCAACCGCAGGTGCCGCCACAACAGTCGCTAAACGCAAATCTAATCTCAGCCACCCGTTCTGCTTCCTCCATGGAAGCTGGGGAATCAGAACTTGGCACTGGCTGTTCCTCACCACCGACTCTTAATAGTAAAACTATTAGTAGAACAACTACAATTCCAAACACCCTCTTTTTTTGCATGTTCAAAACTAAAGTGAAGAAGAATCGGTTCTTCTTATAAATTTATTGATAAAAATCACTCTATCTGCATAAAATCTCCCGAAGAATATGGAGAAAGGAATGACTTTATTTTAACGATGGCCTACGAAAGGAATTCACTTGTCCCATCCATGTCGCTTCATGCAAGCGATGATCTGTAGATCTTCCTGAACCTCATTGTCACAATAACCAGTTTCAACTGCACAAGCGATAAAACCACACAGTTCCATATCTCGCTGACCTTGCATTACACAATATTCTACACAAAGTCCATAATCTTTAGAACTTAAAGATGATTGGTCTGTAAGCTTTCCTGTATCATAATCATAAGCGAAAGGACAATTTTTTAGGTATCTATCACAAATGTTGTCTTCGCCTTCCCCCTCCCCTTCAGAACCTTCACAATATCCCCTTACACACACCCTTGGCTCGCGGCAATCATAATCATTCTGACAGCCTTCCTTCTCAGAATCGTTGCCACAGCCCGCCACATACATCGCCAATCCTAACGCCGTGCTGCGCAAGGTTTTGCCAATCAAGTCAGTTAAAGTCATTTTACTACCCTGAAAGAACGATTTGTATATAAAGGTTGCGGCGGGAAAATCGTTACCGCCAGTTTTCGATCTTCAGTCCTTTGATTCTTTCAAAATGTTTTTTGTTGCTGGTAACAAGAATATGGTTATGAGCACGGCAGAAACTGGCAATAACGAGATCAAAATTATCCAGCAACTCGCCCTTTTCAGCCAATTCTGCTTTCAGAAAACCAAATTGTTCATAGACCAACTGATTGAATGGGAGTACTTCAAAGGCACCGACGAACTGGCGTACTTCTCCCGCTCTTCGGGATACCTGTGCGGATCGATAGGCCCCATAAAATAATTCCAGAACGGTAATAGGGGTGATACAAATCTCTTCCTCAGATAATTTTATTTTAGAAGTAACTGCGGCATTCCCTTTGAGATACTCGATAACATGGTCGGTGTCTAAACAGAAGGTCATAATACTGCCGCTCCCCGGGTCGAAATCTTCCTGCTGTCATAAATTTCCTTTTTTACATCATCAAGTGTTTTCCCGTCTTTCGTTCGGTAGTCTTTCCAGGCACCTGCTAATTCTGGTAATTTTACTTTTTTTTCAGCGACAACACTGATGAGAACTTTTGTTTCTTCTTCTAAATCAACGTTGTCCAAAGGAACAATCCGGCCGTGTCGCCAGACCCCTTCGATCTCAGTAGTCATTAAAGTTCTCTAAAGGAAAGTTATTTATAAAACTTATTGTCTTTTTTTCATTTTCGCCCAGCTTCATCTTTTACATTGAAAACTAAACCAAAATTTTCCGCACAGCGACGATTAAGATCATAATTAATTTCCGAAACATCATTAGCGTTTACAGAAGCTTCAAGTGCACAGTAAATAGATATACAATATCCCCTATCTAAAACTGTAGGTAGGCAAGATTGTACACATTTTTCATATTCTTCCATTAAAGAACTTCCGGTATGCCCAAGAACAATGCTTAAGTAATGATCACGATACGCTTCACACATGCCCGGGTACGTTGGTTCATTATTCCCCTCCCTTTCCCCTTCAGAACCTTCACAATACCCCTGCCCAAAGATTTCCGGGAATGGGTTGGCAAAATTGAAGACCAACTGGTCGAAAACCCTTATGTTGGAGACCAAATCAGAGTTCCCTGGTTTCGTGAGAAAAAGAAAGAAAAATATCGTGTGTACTACTTGATTTATGATGAGTTTAAGGTAGTCTATGTCGTAGGAATAAGTGCTAAGAAAGATCAGCAAATGGTCATCAATACCATTTGGCTCTTGGTAGATCAATTTAAAGATGAAATAAGAAATTTGATACAAAAATAAGGATCATCTCACCCTTCTCACTCTTCCTGCCCTGATATCCTGAAAACTACTCATCAGCTGCTGTAGGATATCCATATCAACTTTTGCTTGTTTTTTCAATAAGTTGTACTCTTCTTTAGGTATGGTGACGGTTTCCATTTTACAGAAAATAAATATACCTTACTTTATAAAATCTCTGCTCTTTTTTTCATTCCGCCCAACTCCAAGAAGTTATCTGTCAGTTACACATCGTAAATCTGAACAATCCTCTAAGGCTGCACAAGCAGTGTTCCCATATTCAAAGTCAACGGTCATTTCATCGCAGCCATAAATGGGACTACACCCGCAATCACCTAGATCTGAAGAGGTATATGGTCTACAAAGACCCTCAAATATTGAACTAATGTGACAACTCTCTTCTACTCGCTCCAGCACTAGACTTTCTAGTTCTTCTATACTTGGCACTCGCCAGTTTTCTCTACCACCTAAAGAGAGAGAATTACAATATAGAGGAGCAGTGTCATAATTAATACAGCAATTTTCATCACCTTCAAATTGAATGCAATCATACCGACGAAATGAATCCTTCTGCCAAAGAACACCCAACATTAAATCACGAATGGTCCCATTGCCAAGATCTTCCCAACGTTCGGATTCATAATCGCAAGCCAAACCACGCCAACAAGATTCATATTCCCCGCAATTTTCAATCCTCTTTCCTAAATTACCACAATTATCCTGCCAATAGGGATCATTATCATAACAGACACCCTCGTATTCCGTAAGGAAAACGTTACAATCCGTGACGCATTCGCCGTCTCGACAGCTCTCTGAACATTTTTTTTCTTGTTCCCCGCGCTGACCACAACTGTCTTCCCAGTATACCTCACCTAAATAACATCCCTTTGATGCTCGAGGGTTACAATTATTATCTTTTCCCCGACTATTACTATCATCATTATCATTATTTGTATCTTCATAAGAATCCTGACATTCCCCTTCCACACAGACCCGTGGCGCATAACAATCGGTATCTCTTTGACAGCCCATACTTGGCGATGGCCCACCACAGCTAGAAACGTACATCGCCAATCCTAACGCCGTGCCGCGCAACGCCGAACCAAGTAAATCTGTAAGTGCCATAAAGTTATGGTGTCCATGATGGTTGGGCACCTTCAGTTAGTTCGACAACTTCTTCGCCATCTGCGGTCATAATATTGATTTGGCCATCGCCCCCTAAGGAATAGGCAATTTTAGTTCTGTCAGGCGACCAGCAAGAATAGTTGGGATTACCAGAAGAAGTAACTCTGTGCACATTGTTGCCTTCAGCATTCATAATGTAAAGATTATGATCGGTGGTATCCCGAGTGGACGAGAATACGATTTCTGAACCAGGAAACCAAGCGGGAAATCTCGACTCCCGTCGATTATCACCATCGTAAGTTAGCCTTCTTTGATTCCTTCCGTCCGCATCCATAATATAAATATCCATAAATCCAGTATTTTGATTTGATTCAAAAGCAAGTTGTTGGCCGTCAGGAGACCATACTGGCCCATATTCGTCAGCATTGGGTGTATTTGTAATATTCTGTACGTTGTTTCCATCTGGATCCATAATGTAAATGTCGAAATATACTAAACGTTTTAAATCATCTCCTATAGATTCGAAAGCGATCTTTCTTCCATCCGGAGACCAAGAGGGACCGTTATTTGTCCCATAAACAGTTTCTGTTAACCTTCTTGCGTTAGTTCCATCAGCATCCATGGTGTAAATCTCCCTGTGGTTTTTAACATCTCGATCGGAAACAAAAACGATTTTTCTCCCATCAGGAGACCACTTTGGGGCGAAATCCATCGATGAATTGGTGGTTAGTCTTCT
The DNA here is from genome assembly GCA_023266155.1 of archaeon. Classification (GTDB taxonomy): domain Archaea; phylum Nanobdellota; class Nanobdellia; order Woesearchaeales; family GW2011-AR9; genus JAHFRS01. The sequence continues at coordinate 399 of JAHFRS010000089.1, read as the reverse complement.
CAAATCGGCCCCATTAGCGTTAATTGAGTAGAGTTCATAATTATTTTGATTACTGGTGTCTCGATCAGATATAAACACAATCTTACCAGTTAGATTTGAAAGTAAATTATCTGTATTGCCACCAGAAGTACCGTTTGGCCCGGGTGAATTACCTTCACTTTCACCTTCCCCGCCACCATTTCTATCTTCACAATACCCTTGCACACAGACCCGTGGCGCATAACAATCGGTATCTCTTTGACAGCCCATACTGGGTGATGACCCGCCACAGCTAGAAACGTACATCGCCAATCCTAACGCCGCGCCGCGCAACGCCGAACCAAGTAAATCTGTAAGTGCCATTTACCACTTCAAAAGAATGATTTGTATATAAAGGTTGTGGTGAGAAAAGAGAAATTG
>JAHFRS010000088.1 GCA_023266155.1 archaeon | reverse complement strand
AAGAAATCTTCATCTTTCTCGTTGATCCAATCCTCAAAAAACAAGGCGGTCTTGATGGAATTAAAAAATGAGTCATAGTCGAGATCATCAACACTCGGTTCCGGCAAAAGCAGCTGGCCATACCGTTTTACCAATTCCTCCTGAACTAAATCCTGCTCTTTTTTTTTGGTGCGCAATAATGGCCGCATCTCTAAGGTATGAGCGATCATTTGGATTAAGGAGAATACTGTTTTTGTCGTGGTAAAATGTGCGAGGGAATCTGCCAAGTGCCGAGCCGTGAGTGGATCAAGGTACAATTCAGAGATACGTTTACCGAGCCTCGTCGCGTTCATTGTTCTCTCAGATTCTTTCTCCGTTTTTTCCGCCATTTTTTTCTTCAGATTAGCGGCAGTGACAAATTCTCCCTGCCGTTCTTTGTTCCCGGAAATGGCCACAAATTCCCATTCCTGCAGTAGAGCCAGCATTTTATCCATGATTTTGTTTAACTGCGTTCGGTCAGCATACTGGTGCGCCCAGAAAGTCCGGCCAAAGAATTCCTTCATTGTTTTTTCGTCATTAATTATCCCAGACGAAATCAACGACAGTAAATAAGTCCGTAATACCGGTTCTACTGCCAGCTTGGAAGAAATGTCTTCCGGCACGCCGCAGATGAATTGGTGATATATCTCATCTTTCTCCTGTTCATCTTTAGCGATGGTAATGGCTTCTCCCCATTGTTCGTATTCTGGCCTTCCGGCTCTTCCCGCCATCTGCATATATTCTAAGACTGGAATCCAGTCCATGCCCCATTCTCCAGAATAGCGTTTTAAAGATTTAATAATGACGCGGAAAGCGGGGAGCGACATTCCTGCCGCTAAAGTAGGTGTGGCGCAGATAATTTTGATTTTCCCACTGCGAAATTCGTCTTCAATCAGTTCCCGCTGCGCCGAAAGCAAGCCGGCATGATGAAAAGCAATGCCCTTTCTGATGCTCTGAGACAGTTTCCGGCACTGTTTCGTAGGCACAGAACCGGCATGAAGAATTTTCTGTTCTAATTCAGGCAGATTTTCTGAGACTAGTTTAGCCAGATCTTCCGCCATTTTTTCCGCACTGGCTCGGCTGGGGGCAAAAATGAGAGCCTGTTTTTTCAGCTGGATGGTTTCCAAGGCGAGTTGGTGGAGGGGATCGAGCATCTGTTAGCAGGAAGAAGGGGGTTTTATTAAAGTAGTGGTTAAAGTAGTGATAAAATGAACTCATTTCCACTGGTTCACAACATGGGAAAACCATCCCCTTTGTGCACCAACAAAATCGTTGTTTTGTTGTGTGCTTCATTGTGCGTATGGCCAGTGGTGCATTCGTAAGTCAAAATGCTCAGCTCTTAAGTGCGAGCGACTCGAGCCCGAAGGGCGAGTCATGCCATCCGTCGTTTGTCGCAACAAACCCACGAACGAAGTGACTTGGTGTGAAGGGCGGTGGTCGCGAGCATTTTGACTATCATCACTTTCCCAAGAACTGAAACGTATTCTTGGCGAAAGCAATAATCACTTTAAACACTAATATCCAGAACGTCAGCACAAATAACCCCAATGCAAATCCCGCCAGCACGTCACTAAACCAATGGACATCAAGATAAATTCGGCTAAAGCCAATTAATAAAAACAGGAAGATGGTGGTAAAGATGAACATTTTTTTCATGATTTTATTCTTAATATAATCTTGGTATGAATACAACACAATAGAAAAGAAAATGATGGCCATGGTCGCATGCCCGCTGGGAAAACTGTACCCGAAAATATGTACGTAAGCGTTTTCTGGCCGAGCGCGGTGAATAACCTGTTTCATGAACACTGCCAGTATCCATCCACTGATTAAACTCACCATCAGCAAGAGAGAATGATACCATCTCTTTTGAATCAGCAGCACCATCAATAACATCAAGGATAATACCAGCAGATGAGTTGGGCTTACGATACTACTTATAAAAATCATTACTTTCGTCAGCCCGGGATGCCACAGCCCAATAACTTTGGTGTTGATCCAGGCATCGGCAGTTATAATTTTTTCCTGGGCCACCACATCTTCCACCATTTTTAAAAAAAAGTATAAAGAGGCAACGTTGAGGATCAGCGCATATAAATGATCCTTGAAGAAAATATGTTTTCGGTTGTTGATAAAACGGTAAGTCAGGATTATGATGATACTGAGAACAACGGCAATAACCGTAAACTTCCCCAGATATCGGGAGACGACCTCATAGCTTTGACCAAAGATAAATCCTAGCAGCGCCAACGATACCGCCCAGCTTATTCCTCCGATGAGGTTGTACAGCAAAAATGTGAGGGAACCAAGATTTGAAGCGCCAGCGACAAAGGGAGCAAAAGATCTCGTCAGAGAGTGAAATCTTCCCATAATCAACGTTTTACCAGTATGCCGATTCATCACTCGTTTCGTCTTTTCAAACTGTTCTTTTTCAAAAAAGAAATATTTCCCCCATTTTGAGATAAAGGCTGGTCCATATTTTCTCCCTAAAAAATAACCGGTAAAATCGCCCAGGATGGCACCCGCAGCGGCGATCACAATAACATCTCCTAAATCTAAGATGCCTTTTTTAGCAAAGAATCCGCCGATAATAACGATAACCTGCCCTGGAATAAACAAGCCAAACAGGGGAGTGGCTTCCAACAAGGCTGCCAGTAAAATAATCCAATACCCCCAATGATTAAGGGTGGGCAGGGGCAAACTGACCAAAGTTTCCAGTAATGACATCCCTATTGAAAAGGAATCACGTTATTTAAACCTAACGAAGAAAAGTACGTATTAAGTTAAGTCTGCCCACGTTGCCAAGATGTGAACCGAGAACTACAATTATGAATGAGAATTGTTGGTGCTCCTCATAAAAGATACATCCAAGAGGAGCACTCGGTTCACGGCATGTGGGCAGACTTAATACGTACGAAGAAAACCCAGCTTTATCAATATCAATTCTTTTCAATAAGAGCCTGTCCCGTTAGGCGTTGAGCAGCCTAATGTCGAACGCTCGCGATTCCGACAGCAAGGGCGTCGCGGGGGGTTGTCCCATACGGGGACGCAGCCCATTCGAAATTGATATCGATGCGTTCGAAGCTGCTCAACGCCACCTATTGGGACAGGCTCTAAGTAACTTACCCTTCCACCACATACACTTTAAACGTGGGCTTCACGTCAGGCACCAGCGGAGGGATAAACTGTTCCTGCTGTACCTGTACCGCCCATTCTTTCACCACGGATTCCTGTCCGTCACTCATGATAACTCTCACGTTTTTGCTGCCAGGTGTGGTGAATGTTTTGCGGATGGTATCAGTTCCCACCACTCCTTCTTCCCCTAAACCAAACGACCAGGAATAAGTTAAAGTATCATCATCGGAATCTTTTGCGGCGACATGAAATAACACGGGCTGGTTAGTTTTGACAACTTGGTCCTGTGAAGGCCGTGAATCCATCATTTCTGGCGGCTGGTTGACATCTTTCACGGTTACTTTAACCGGATGCACCACGTCCACTTCTCCGTCTGTCACGACAAATTGCAGCCACACAACTTCTCGTTCCTTACTAAATTTTGTGTTAAAATAAGCGAAGGTACTCAGAGCCTTGCTCTTATTTCCAGCCTCTCCATTTTTGGTTACCAGATTAAACGGCGGAGTCCAGCGAAAAGTGCCCTCTTGAAATGACATTCCCGCTGAACTATTTTCCAGCGTCACCATTAGGTTGTCATGATCAGGATCAGAGGCACTGACGGTAAACGCAATTTCTGTACCTTCATTGGCCGTGATTTCATCAGCAGGAAGGGTAATGCTGGGGAAACGATTTTTCTTCTGCACGTGGATCGTGAACGGAATCGTTGTTCCCTCTTTTCCATCCGTCGCCGTGACATAGGAAGTGTAAACACCTTCATCATTATAATCCGTCTTCCAGGTGCCACTTTTTTTGCTGAGTGGATCAGTGAAATAATATCTGACAATGTCACCATCAGGATCAATCGTATCTGGCTGTACTGTTAACTCTTCTGTTTCACTCATCGTGGCGGATGAGGGACTCCTAAAAACCGGGGGACGGTCAGTATTATGGACAAGGACCTTCATGGTACTTTCCGTGCATAATGTACGGCCACAACTGCGTATTGTTACCGGGATACTTTGAGTACGAAGGAAGAACTGTTCTACCCGCAGGCGATTAAGCACATTGCTGATTAATCCGCCTTTTCTCATTACCACATCATAGCCAGGCTGAATCAGTAACGTCTTGCTGTCGGCATCATAGTTTGATGTTCCCGGCAATCCTGTGAAACTCACTTGTAACGGATCGCCATCAGGATCATCAGTTTCAATTTTCAGAGGCAATTCCCCGCCTTCCCACACCTCTACTGCTGTCGGCAATTTGACAGTAGGAGCACGATCAACCTCAAGGACAGTGATCACAAACGTGGCTTGATCCTGCAGTTGGCCGTCACTGGCAGTGATCGTGATGGGATACGTTCCTGCCTGGTCATAGCGAGGCTGCCATGTTCCTTTCTCATCAAACAGGCCAGAAAAGACATAGGTTACTTCATCACCATCAAGATCTTTCTCCGGCAGATCGAGAATTATTTTTTCTCCCTCATTCATCGTAATCGGGCTTACCCGCAATTCTGGGGCGCGATTGACATTTTTCACAACAATTTTCCATTCCTGTATCAGATTTCCCCGGCCATTATCAACGGTAACTCGTAACGTATGATCACCAGCACTGGCAAAATCAAAATTGTGTTCACCTTGAGCTCCTTCTCCTAAAGGGGTGTTATCCAGTTCCCAGCGATAGGTCAGATGGTCACTTTTTTCCTTCACTACATCAATCCAGTAAGAGAGGGTCTCATTTTCGTTGATGCTAAAACTGGTTTCTTTTGAGAAAGAATCAAGCAGGGCTAACGGCCTGTCCGTGTTCACCACGTTCACTCCCACGCGAAATTCTTTCGTAAACTCACCATCACTGGCGGTAACAGTGGTAATATAATTTCCGGCATCATCATAACCTGGTTGCCATATTCCTTCAGTATCAAAAGGCGGATCAAAATGATACTGTACAGCATCTTCATCGGGATCTATTATGAGCGTTTTCAAATCAAGTGTTTGCTGTTCTTTGATGCTTATTTCTTTATCCGTAATGATCGGTGGCTGGTTCGTATTTTCCACGATGAGAATAATCGTTTCCACCGTTTTTTGTACACCATCAGAAGCAGTAATGTTCAGCTCATATTCCCCAGCATCAGCATCAGTTGTTTGCCATTCTCCCCGCTGATTTAAAGGCGCAGGATAGCTAAAAAAAACGGTATCTTTATCTACATCAGTAGCAGCAATTTTAATCTTG
>JAHFRS010000087.1:3426-5372 GCA_023266155.1 archaeon | reverse complement strand
AAACAGGAGTGATTGTTATGGTTAAAAATGATGAAGCCACGGCGAGATTGTTGAAGAACATTTTTGTCTGCCGCGGGTGTAAAGCTAAATTACGGGCGCCTAGCTTGAAAGTTTCTCAGGGAAAAGTGCGTTGCCGTGGCTGTGGCGGTAAAGCGTTACGGACGAAGCGAAGGAAGTAAAAACAGAAAGTAATAAATAGTCTTCTCAAAGCCTGTTCTGTATGGCTGAAACAGTCTTCGCTTTCCTACTGCAGTATAAATTCATCATTCTGTTCTATCTTACCATCGCCTTGTTTCTGTTCTTCCAGCGCAAGAAACTTGACATCCAAGCCAAATTTATCTTTCTGTATCGCATGAAATGGGGTTTGCGCTGGATGGACAAATATGCCGCAAAATTCCGAGAATGGGTCGTTCTGTTAGGATATATCGGCGTTGGGGCAGGGTATGTCGGATTAATCTTAATTTCATTTATCCTGTTCAAGAATCTGTTTGACCTGGCTACCAAGCCGGAAGCAGTATCTGGTGTTTCATTAGTGCTGCCGGGGATTGATGTTCCGGGCATGGGCGTCTTGCCGTTCTGGTACTGGATTATCGCTATTTTTGTCATTGCCATCGTGCACGAGTTCTCTCATGGACTTGTCGCCCGAGCTCATCGGGTGGAGGTGAAGAACACCGGTCTGGTTTTTTTCGGTCCCATCTTGGGCGCTTTTGTAGAACCCGATGAAAAAAAGCTGCGTAAAGAACAAGATATCGTCCAATATTCGGTGTTGGCCGCAGGCTCATTTTCCAACATTCTGTTAGCTATCGTTGCCATGGTCGTACTGGGTTTAGTCCTGACACCATTACAGGAAAGAATGGTTACCCCCACAGGATTTACCTTTGACGCCTATGCCGGCGAATCATTACCATTTGCGCAAGCGGGCATTGCTCCCGGAACTCTCATTACCGGCATTAACGGCGTTACGACCACTCAATTTCAGGCTTTTGGCGAGGAATTAAATACTTTCAAGCCGGGGCAGAAAATCACCGTCATGACAAAGGAACGGGATTATACTCTTACTCTCGCTCCCCATCCCGACAATCACAAGAAACCATATTTAGGCATCCAGAACATTCATAATGAGTTTGATATTCATGAACCATATCAACAGGGTATCGGCAAAATCTTCTATGTTTCACTGGACTGGCTGATGGGATTTTTACGCTGGCTGTTCCTGCTCAGCTTAGGCATTGGTCTGTTTAATTTACTGCCATTACCGATTGTGGACGGGGGAAGAATGGCGCAGGTCTTTTTACACAAGCTGAAAGGGTCAGAAGTTGGCGAACGGCGTTATCGGCAGGTCAGTATTTTCTTCCTGTTGGTGTTGCTGTTAAATTTATTCTTCCCGCTGCTGCAGAAACTTCCTCTTCTTTTTCAATAATCTCCAGCACATCTGCGACCATATACAATGACCCCGTGATGAATAACAGCTCATCTTCAGCAACCATGCAACGCGCAGCATCAAGTGCTTTCCCAACAAGAGGAATTTCTGTGACATCATTACAATATTTTCGTGCTTCTTGAGCAATCGTTGTTGTTTCTGCAGGCTTGAAATTTCCTTGCGTAATAATCATTTGCTGAAATAACGGTGCCACTAATCTTACCATTTCCGGAATATTTTTATCTTTGGCAATAGCCAGAATCAAGACTTTTCGTTTTTCTAAGGTTCGAATGAACTCACAGCTTCGCATCATCCCTGCAACATTATGTGCGCCGTCAATCATCATGAGGGGTTTCCTACTTAAAATTTCTAATCTTCCTCGCCACCGGGCATTTGCAATTCCGTTGATGATCGCTGTTTCAGGTAAATCCATCCCTTGCTGCTGCAGACAATGAGCTGCCATGAGCGCCGTGCAGGCATTGTCAATCTGATGGTTACCTACCATTTGCGTCCACAATGTTTTATG
>JAHFRS010000087.1:0-3326 GCA_023266155.1 archaeon | reverse complement strand
GTATATCCTGCGCATTGTAACATGCTTGCAAGAAAAGCGGCAGTGCTCCCTTTGCCATTCGTGCCGGCAATATGGATACTCTTAAATTTGGTGTGGGGATTATCAAAAGTTTCCAGCAGTCGGGTAATCACCTCCAAACCAAGCTTTATTCCCAGGCGTTGCAACCCATATAAATAGGTGAGAATTTCATCCATCAGCTTGTTTCTTGAGGTGCTTTTTAAAAGGTTTTGGAAGAGTGATTCACCAGACATATAAACTGTTTTCTTCCATTCTTCCATTGTTACCATGTTAAATTTGATTGTTGCCATGACTCGAGAAGGGATTATTGGAAAAAATAATGCTCTTCCTTGGAGGATACCAGAAGAGCTGCAGCATTTCCAGACCTTGACGAAGGGAAAGACCATCATCATGGGCAGAAAAACCCTTGAATCTATTGGAAAACCACTTGAGGGAAGAAAGAATCTTGTCGTGAGCACAACGTTAGCACCACAAAACAACCTCGAAATTTGCAGGACTCTGCAAGAAGCCCTTCAGCACTCTCGTACCACGGAAATATTCATCATCGGCGGCGAGAGTATCTATGGGCAAACTCTTTCTTTCGCAACTCGTTTACATCTTTCTTGGATTCACAAAAATTATGTGGGTGATACTTATTTTCCTGAGATTGACTGGGAAGAATGGAGGCTCGTTTCAAGAAATAAGCACATCAAATTCACGGCTGAGACTTACGAAAGGAAATGACCTTCTGCGTGAAATACTTGCACCTCATGCTATAAAGCCTGCATCGCCTGCTTTTTCTTGTTTTCCAGCTGCAGCAGGTATTCTAGATGTTGGGATGTGCATCCACCGCATTTTCCAAAGTATGGACATAAGGGAAGGGGTCATGATTTAAGCTGCGTCTTGATTTTTTTAAAATTGTTCTACCATTTTTCTGATGTGTTTATTATGGCAAGATAGAACCAAGGCCCCCCTCAACAAGATCACGTTCAACGAGGGGAAAATTCAACTTAAATTTAAACACCTCTTTTTCAAGGGTTTTTATGGCTTTAGCTATTGCTGCGACATACGTTGCTGAATTTATATAGTGCTTTCCCAAATATTCTTTTTTTTTCCCAAAAAATCGTGAATGTTGTGTTATATTTTTCACGGTTTGTGATCTGATACTCTCCCACTTAAGTGTCCCAATGATCCCTCTCATTGAATCCCCATACGCCACCACCTCTTCTTTTCCTAGCTGCTCTTGCTCATCGCATAAGAAAATATCCCACCCATTTGATCTTCCAGACAGTGTCATTGAATCTAACTCTTCCCAGTTCATCTGTAGACTTGCATACTTCATGGTAATTTCGTCTAACTCCTCCCTCAGTGCTGTGTTAAACACATTTGGAACAGAACATAATATTCGTGAGCTATTTCTTGGGTGATGAATGTACAGTGCAATAACTCCACCATAACTAAAACCTATAATTATCTTTGGACCACCTTGTCTCTGTTGCTCGTAGTTCTCTATTTGTAATCTTGCTTGTTGCACCCATTCCAACGGAGAATTAAGAAGCACCCCCTGTGAATTAAGCGATTTGCTTTTCCAATCAATGGCAATGGGGATGGGGTTGTGCCCCCGCCCTTTAATCATGTTAATCAAGCGAGTATACTTAGTTGCATCTTCACCTGCACCAGGAATAATATAGACATTTATCGCCGCCTTTACCGCACCTTGGTTTGTTCTGATTTTTTTCATCTCTTCTTCAACTTGTCTTTGAAGAGCTGTCCAAGATTGTAGATCCTCGGCTACAAAAAGAACATGTTGCCCTATTGCTTCCCAATTAATCACTTTTTGAGAAAGGAGATAAGGTAAAGTTCCTGTATGTAAAGATAATTCCCTAATAGTATTGCTAAGAAATACCGCTGATTTTTGAGTCAGAGTTATCACTTTTGAGGTCTGCCTGCCTTGCCCCATTAATAGATCTACCTCTTCTTTAAAACGACTGTGAAACTTATGTAATCTCATTTCAATTCTGCCGATGATTCTTAATAATGACTTACACTTACCAATATCTTTTGCACTAACTGCAACTTTTAATTTTTCTACATAATGAACTTCAGCGAGAATTAACCTCATTTCTTTTTCCTCTGAGGTCTTTATAAATTTCATTCTCTTTACTATTGGTTACGGCTATATTAATCTTACTCTGATTCTTGCTATCTTTTAACTTTTCTTGGCGGGCTTAGAGTAGTTAAAAATCTTTCACTATTTTAGCTTGTTTCCATTATTTAGACAAAGTCAGCAAGAAGTGACAATAGGTTCATATACTTCTTTCTTATCTTTAATGAATTATGTCACCAGCAAAATATCTTACCCTCACAGAATTGATTGACAAAATAGAGGAACCAAATCGAACCAGTAGTTACCAGCTTTGGAAAGATCATCAAGAAGTATTTTCTACCGCCAGAGGGTCTAAAGCCAACCATCAGTCTTGGCCAGGGGGCTATTTAGATCATATTGTGGAAGTCATGAATATTGCTGCCGTTTTATATGAACCATTGAATATCCTCAGGCCACTGCCATTTACGCTTTCCGACGTTTTACTGGTGCTTTATCTGCATGATTTGGAAAAGCCCTGGAAATATGGAAAGAACGAGAAAGGAGATTGGGAATTCATCCCTGAATTTAATGAGAGGAGTAAGATTAAAGCATTTACAGAACAAAAAATAAAAGAGTACGGTTTTATACTCACCGAAGATCATCACAATGGCTTAGAATTTGTTGAGGGGGAATTTGAACAGTGGAGCCCATCTCAGCGAGCCCAAAGGCCATTAGCAGCTTTCTGCCATATGTGTGATAACTGGAGTGCACGTGGCTGGTATGAGTATCCTTCAACTGAAAATGATCCGTGGCAAGGGGCGAGAAGAAATGGTTAGAGAACTTTGAATAATTCATTAATTCGCCATTAGCTGATGCGTGGCGTTCTCCTAGTTTTTCTCTTTTTCTTTTTTAATAAATGCCGTTGCGAAGAGAATCAGTGAGCCTCCTGCCACCATATTCCAGGTGAGTGATTCTTGAAAAAAAAGAACACTCAAAATAATAGCACTCACAACTTCAAGATATGACAGAAAAGACACTGTACTCACGTTTATCTTCTTCAATGCTGAAAAAAAGAGGATGAAACCAATTAACCCGATAATCAACCCGTAAACTACTCCTATACTTGCTTGAAATAGGGTTGGTAGCGGTTTGTTGGCGAAAATAAAAGGAATAAAGATGATAGAACCAACCACATTTTGATAGAAGATTGTTTCATATTTTGAGTATTTTTCTGATTCTTTTT